>DASVUW010000301.1:0-2886 GCA_036386845.1 Allosphingosinicella sp.
GCGCAGGCGGTGGATTATCTGATGAAGCCGGTGGAGGAGGACCGCCTCGCCGACACGCTCGACCGGGTCCGCCAGCGGCTCAACGAGAAGCGCGGAGTGGAGGAAGCCGAGAAGCTCAAGGAGGTGCTCGCGGAGGTGGCCCCCGACGCCGTCGATCAGGTCGGCACTTCGATGGACGACAGCGGCCACGCGGCCAACCGCTATGAGAAGCTCATCAACATCAAGGACCGCGGCCAGATCTTCCGCGTCGACGTCGATTCGATCGAGAAGATCGACGCGGCCGGCGACTATATGTGCATCTACACCGGCGACAACACGCTCATCCTTCGCGAGACGATGAAGGATCTCGAGAAACGCCTCGACCCGCGCCGCTTCCAGCGGGTCCACCGGAGCTGCATCGTCAATCTCGATCAGGTGAGGCAGGTAAAGCCGCACACCAACGGCGAGTGCTTCCTGGTGCTGGAGTCGGGGAGCCAGGTGAAGGTGAGCCGGTCGTACAGGGACGTGGTGGCGAGGTTCGTCCACTGACGCCTTAAATCCTCCCCGGTTTTCCGGGGGAGGGGGACCGCGCGAAGCGCGGTGGAGGGGTTCTTCGGAATCAGCAAGGCCCCTCCACTATGCTTCGCATGGTCCCCCTCCCCTGCAAATGCAGGGGAGATTAAGGATGAAACCGCCTCCCCCGCAGCCGTTTAGCCCTCCATGATCCTCTTCCTGCTCCTCCAGGCCGCCGCCGCCCCGCCGCCCGACATCGAGCTCAACCTCAACCTTCGCGCCCGGTCGGTCACGATCGATCGGAAGGGCGAGGCCAGGCTCGAGGTCCGCGGCGAAGGCCCGGGCAACCGCGTCGACGTCAAGGTCGAGCCGAAGGCCGAAGGCCGGACCGAGCTTCGGAACGTCACCGTCGACGTCCATGCCGAGGCTTCGGTGGAGGAGGGCGTTAAAATAGAGGCCGGTGCCGAAACCGGCACGCCCCAGTAACGTTTCGCTCCCGTCAACAGGGAGTATCACATGCGTCTTTATCCGTTGCTCGCGGCCGCCGCCGCGCTTGCCGCCGCCGCCTCGCCCGCCGCTGCCCAGGACCGACAGGACCGCCGGGGCACCCCGCAGCGCGCCGGAGCCCAGTCGACGGCGCTCGCCCAGGCGGTGTCGCAGGGCCAGGACCAACCCGACGTGCTGCTCGACATCCCCAACCTTTCGGTCGACGAGATCAATATCGAGGTGAACAACCTCCAGGTCCATATCGCGCTCGACGCCCGGCTTGCGAACCTGCTGAAGCTGACGGCGGGGGCCGACGCCAGCATCGATCAGGTCAAGATCGGCATCAAAGGCGTCCAGGCGACCGCGACCCTCGTCGTCCGGCTCGACAACGTACGCGCCATCATCGAGCGCACGCTCCAGACTCTCGACAACAACCCGCAGCTGGTCACGCAATTGCTTTCGACGGTCGACAACACGGTCAACACGGTCGGAGGGGTGGCCAACAACACGGTCGGAACGGTCGGCGGGATCGCCGGGACGGCGCTCAGGGACGGGCAGCTGCTCGACCTCGCCGCTTCGGGGCTCACCGCCGTATCCCAGACGGTCAATTCGGCCGGCCAGACGGTGCGCACGGTGCGCGACCGGGCGGGCCAGCTGATCGAAGTCGTCACTGACAGCGCGGGCCGGATCGTCAGCTCGAGGCGGGCGCCCCGATAGACTCCAGCCTGGGGTCCGGCTTACAGTCGGGCCCCATGGCGACATCGAACCACGAGGCGCGGGCTTTTGCCGCGCTCCACCGGCCGGGCGAGCCGGTCGTCCTCTACAATGTCTGGGATGCGGGCAGCGCCCGGGCGGTCGCGGAGACGGGCGCAAAGGCAATCGCGACGGGAAGCGCCTCGGTCGCCGCGGCGCACGGCTTCCAGGACGCCGAAGCTCTGCCGCTGGAGCTCGCCTTGGCCAATGCCGAGAGGGTCGTCAACGCGGTCAAACTTCCGGTCACGATCGATTTCGAAGGCGCCTACGGAGTGGTGCCGGAGGCGGTCGCGGCGAACGTAAGGCGCCTCGCGGATACGGGCGCGGTCGGCTGCAATTTCGAGGATCAGGTGATCGGGGGCGAAGGCCTTCACCCGATCGAGGCTCAGGCCGCGCGGATCCGTGCCGCCCGAGCCGCGGTGGGGCCGGACTTCTTCATCAACGCTCGCACCGACATTTTCCTGAAAAGCAGGGCCTCGACGCACGAGCTCGCCGCCATCGAAGAGGCCCTGGCCCGGGCTCGCGCCTATGCGGAAGCGGGAGCGAGCGGTTTCTTCGTGCCCGGCCTGGTCGATCTCGGCCAGCTGGCGCAGATTTGCGCGGCCTCGCCCTTGCCGGTCAATTTCATGGCGTTCCCGGGCGCCCCGGAAGCGCGGGCGGTGGCGGAGGCGGGCGTGGCCCGGATCAGCCACGGACCCTTTCCCTACAAGCTTGCGATGAAGGCACTCAAGGAAGCGGCGGAGGCGATCTATGGCTAAGGTGACGGGGCTTGGCGGAGTCTTCTACAAGGCCGCGGATTCGGCGGCGACCTCGAGCTGGTACAAGGAGGTGCTCGGAGTCGGCGGCGAGTGGGGCGCGACCTTTTCGTTCGCGGGCGATCCGGGCGGCTATACGGTGCTTTCGCCGTTCAAGGCGACGACCGACTTTTTCGCGCCGAGCGAGGCGGGGTTCATGATCAACCTCAGAGTGGACGACCTGGACGGGATGATCGCGGACCTGGAGTCGAAGGGGATCGAGATCCTCGGCCGTCAGGACGAGGACTATGGCAAGTTCGCCTGGATCCTCGACTGCGACGGCATCAAGATCGAGCTTTGGGAGCAGATCGGCCCGGCGCCATCGGCGTGATACCGCCGCACAGGCGACAACCGCCTGTCA
>DASVUW010000302.1:0-12384 GCA_036386845.1 Allosphingosinicella sp.
GGACGATCTTCTTCATAACATTCTCTCCTTGGAGAAGGGCTTAGCCGGGCGAGGTCCGGACACGGGCAGGCCCGCGCCGGCTTCCGGCATTACGGGATGTAATCGAGGCCCGGCTGTATGTCTACTAGTTTGGTAAGCAATTGCGCCGAACCGAAGCGGCGAAGCTGAACAGGTCGTTTCGGAGAGTCAACAGCTTAGCCGTATTTATACGGTGATCTCTCCGTCGCCCCAGCGAAGGCTGGGGCCCCGTCGGGTGAAGGGCGCCGACGCCTTTCACCCGCTGGGATGCCAGCCTTCGCTGGCATGACGATATAGCCCCACACCGCCCTTGACCAGGATATAAAGATATCTTTATATCCTTATTCCCATGTTTCCAACCGCCCCCGCCGCCGCCGAGATCTTCCGATCGCTGGGCGACCCGACCCGGCTTCGGATCCTCGCCCTGCTTAGGGCGATGGAGCTGTCGGTGGGCGAGCTCGCCCAGGTGCTCGGGCAGAGCCAGCCGCGGGTCTCGCGCCATGTCCGGATCCTGATCGAGGCCGGCCTCGCCGAGCGCCGCAAGGAAGGCAGCTGGGTGTTCCTGAGCCTGGCCGAGCCTGGCCGGGTGGAGCCGCTCTTCGCCGCGCTCGAACGGTGGGCCGAGATCGACGGCGAGGATCCCTGGGCGGCCGCCGACGCCGCCCGCCTCGCCGCCGTTCGCGCCGACCGCGCCGCCGCCGCCGAGCGCTATTTCGCCGCCCATGCCGGCGAGTGGGACGAGATCCGCTCGCTCCACATCGCCGAGAGCGAGGTCGAGGCGGCCTGCGCCCGCGCGCTCGGGGAACGCCCGGTCGGGCGGCTCGTCGACATCGGCACCGGCACCGGCCGCATGCTCGAGCTGTTCGGCCCGGGCGCGGAGCGCGCCCTGGGGGTGGACCGCTCGCCGGAGATGCTCCGGCTCGCCCGGGTCAAGCTCGCCGAGGCCGGCCTCGCCGGCGCCGAGCTTCGCCAGGGCGACATGTACGCCTTGCCGCTCGCCGCGGGGTCGGCCGACACCGTCATCCTCCACCAGGTCCTCCATTACGCCCAGCAGCCCGCCGCCGCGGTCGCCGAGGCGGCCCGGCTCCTCAGCCCCGGCGGCCGGCTTCTCATCGTCGACTTCGCTCCCCATGAGCGCGAGGAATTGCGCGCTCGCGACGCTCATCTCCGGCTCGGCTTCGCCGACGATGTGATGCTCAAATATCTCGATTCCGCCGGCCTGCGCGGCCGGGTCGTCGAGCGTCTTCAGGGCGGCGAGCTGACCGTCACCCTCTGGGAGGGCGAGCGCCCCCAGGAAAAACTGAAAGTGGTCGCATGAATCCTGCCGTGCCAAGCATCGCCGGGTGGCGGGAGCCGCTGTTCGCCGACGTCGCCGGCGACATTGGAGTATCGTTCGAATTCTTTCCCCCCAAGACCGAGCGGATGGAGGAGGCCCTCTGGGAGTCGGTGAAGACGCTGGAGCCGCTCGCCCCGCGCTTCGTCTCGGTGACCTACGGCGCCGGCGGCTCGACCCGCGAGCGCACCCACAACACCGTCGTGAGGATCGCGCAGGAGACCTCGCTCGCCCCCGCCGCGCACCTCACCTGCGTCGAGGCGAGCCGGAGCGAGATAGACGAAGTCGCGCTGGGATATTGGCAGGGGGGGATCCGCCATGTCGTCGCCCTTCGCGGCGACCCACCCGAGCCCGGCAAGGGCTTCAGCGCCCATCCCCAGGGCTATGCCAATGCGGCTGAGCTGGTGGCAGGCCTGAAGCGGGTCGCCCCGTTCGAGATCTCGGTCGCCGCCTATCCCGAAATTCATCCGGATTCGCTCAGCCGGGCCGCCGATCTCGACAATTTGAAGCGCAAGATCGACGCCGGCGCGGACCGGGCAATCACCCAGTTCTTCTTCTCGCCCGAAAGCTTCTTCCGGTTCCGCGACGACGCCGCGGCGGCGGGGATCGACGCGGAGCTGGTGCCCGGGATCCTGCCCGTCTCCAACGTCGCCCAGACCCGCAAGTTCGCGGCCATGTGCGGAGCGGCGATCCCGCACTGGATGGACAAGCTCTTCGAGGGGCTGGACGACCTTCCGGCGGCCCGCCAGCTCATCGCCGCCACCGTCGCCGCCGAGCTTTGCGGCCAGCTCTATTCCGGCGGGGTCCGCCAGTTCCACTTCTACACCTTGAACCGCGCCGAGCTGGCCTATGCCATCTGCCACCTGCTCGGACTTCGCCCGAAGGATGAACATGAACGTCGCACAGCAGCTTAGGGCCGAGGCCGCAAAGCGGATCCTGATCAAGGACGGCGCCTACGGGACGCAGGTGCAGAACCGGCGCCTGCGCGAGGCCGATTATGCCGGAAGCCTCGGCCTGTCGCGCGACCAGAAGGGGAATAACGACCTTCTGAACCTCACCCAGCCGGAGCTGGTGGGCGAGATCTGCCAGGCCTTCGCCGACGCGGGCGCCGAATTGCTCGCAACCAACAGCTTCAACGCCAACCGCATCAGCCAGGCCGATTACGGCGCCGAGCATCTCGTCCGCGAGATCAACGTCGCGGCCGCCCAGGTGATCGCGCAGGTCGCCGAGCGCGAGGGGCAAAAGGACGGCCGCAAGCGCTGGGTCGTGGGCGCTCTGGGCCCGACCAACAAGACCCTGTCGCTGTCGCCCAACGTCAACGATCCGGGCTACCGGGAGATCGACTTCGACACCCTGTCCGACGTTTATGTCGAGCAGATCGAGGGCCTCGTCCAAGGCGGCGCGGAGATCGTCCTCATCGAGACCGTCTTCGACACCCTGAACGCCAAGGCCGCGGTCCACGCCGCCCAGCGGGTCGACCGCGACCTCCCGATCATGCTGTCGATGACGATCACCGACCTTTCCGGCCGCAACCTTTCCGGCCATTCGATCGAGGCCTTCTGGGCGAGCGTCCGCCACGCCAGGCCGCTCTCCATCGGCCTCAACTGCTCGTTCGGAGCGGCCCAGCTCCGCGCCCATGTGTCGGCTTTGTCGGCTTTGGCCGATACCCTGATCATGGCCTATCCCAATGCCGGGCTTCCCAACGATCTCGGCGAATATGACGAAGGTCCCGCGGAGACCGCGGCCCAGGTCAGGGAATGGTGCGAGCAGGGCATCGTCAACATCGTCGGCGGCTGCTGCGGGACGACTCCGGCGCATATCGGCGCGATCGCCGAGGCGGCGAAGGGGTTCGAGCCCCGCAAGGTCGCGCAACCGCCCCGTCGCACCTTGCTGGCGGGCATCGAACCGATGGTCCTCGCCGCTTAGACCCCCTCTCCCTGTAGGGGAGAGGGAGGGGCCCGCGGCGAAGCCGTGGGAGGGTGAGGGAATATCATTTCAGGAAGAATGCTCAGACCGTGAACCAAGTGACCGCACCGCCCTCACCCGGCTCGCTTCGCGAGCCACCCTCTCCCCTGCAGGGAGAGGGTTCGCCCGCCGCGGCCTCCTCCACCTTCGTCAACATAGGCGAGCGCACCAACGTCACCGGCTCGGCGCGCTTCAAGAAGCTGGTCATGGCCGGCGACTATGCGGCCGCGGTCGAGGTTGCGCGCCAGCAGGTCGAGAACGGCGCCCAGGTCATCGACGACAACATGGACGAGGGCCTGCTCGACGCCGAATATGCGATGACCACCTTCCTCAAGCTGATCGCCGCGGAGCCCGACATCGCGCGGGTTCCGGTGATGATCGACAGCTCGAAATGGACGGTGATCGAGGCGGGGCTGAAATGCGTCTCGGGCAAGCCGATCGTCAACTCGATCAGCATGAAGGAAGGGGAGGAGGAGTTCCTCCACCACGCCCGAAAGGTGCGCGACTACGGCGCCGCCGTCGTCGTCATGGCCTTCGACGAGATCGGCCAGG
The DNA here is from genome assembly GCA_036386845.1 of Allosphingosinicella sp. Classification (GTDB taxonomy): domain Bacteria; phylum Pseudomonadota; class Alphaproteobacteria; order Sphingomonadales; family Sphingomonadaceae; genus Allosphingosinicella. The sequence continues at coordinate 3,869 of DASVUW010000302.1, forward strand.
CGGACACTTGTGCGCGCAAGGTCGAGATTTGCGAGCGCGCCTACAAACTTCTCGTCGCAGAGGGCTTCCCGCCAGAAGACATCATCTTCGACCCCAACATCTTCGCCATCGCGACGGGCATCGAGGAGCATCGCCGCTACGCATTGGACTTCATCGCCGCCTGCCGCGAGATCAAGGCGCGCTGCCCGCACGTCCACATCTCCGGCGGCCTTTCCAACCTCAGCTTCTCGTTCCGGGGCAACGAGCCCGTGCGGCGGGCGATGCATTCCATCTTCCTCTACCATTGCATCCCGGCCGGGCTCGACATGGCGATCGTCAATGCCGGGCAGCTCGACGTCTACGACACGATCGACCCGGAGCTTCGCGAAGCCTGCGAGGACGTCATCCTCGACCGGCGCGACGACGCCACCGAGCGGCTGGTCACCCTGGCCGAGAAATTCCTCGGCTCCGATCCGGTGCGCGAGAAGGCCGAGGCGGAATGGCGCGGCTGGGACGTCGGCAAGAGGCTCGAGCATGCCCTCGTCAAGGGCATCGACGCCCATGTCGTCGCCGACACCGAGGAAGCGCGCCTGACCGCCGAGCGCCCCATACACGTCATCGAGGGTCCGCTGATGGACGGCATGAACGTCGTCGGCGACCTGTTCGGATCCGGCAAGATGTTCCTGCCCCAGGTCGTCAAGTCGGCGCGGGTGATGAAGAAGGCGGTCGCCCACCTCATTCCCTATATCGAGGCGGAGAAGGAGAAGACCGGCGCCACCGCCGGCAAGGGCCGGATCGTCATGGCGACCGTCAAGGGCGACGTCCACGACATCGGCAAGAACATCGTCGGGGTCGTCCTCCAGTGCAACGGCTTCGAGGTCATCGACCTGGGGGTGATGGTCCCCTGGGCCGACATCCTCAAGGCCGCGAACGAGAACAATGCCGACATGATCGGCCTCTCGGGCCTCATTACCCCCTCGCTGGACGAGATGGTGACGGTGGCGGACGAGATGCAGCGCGCCGGGATGAAGCTTCCGCTTCTGATCGGCGGGGCAACGACCAGCAAGGTCCACACCGCGATCCGGATCGACCCGGCCTATGACGGGCCGGTCCTCCACGTCCTGGACGCCAGCCGGGCGGTGGGGGTCGCTTCCTCGATCGTCTCCGACACCCAGGCCGAGCCCCTGATCGCGAAGACCGCCGAGGATTACGAGGCGACCCGCCAGGCCCGCGCGCGGAGCGGCCACAGCGAGCTTTCCACTCTCCAGGAAGCCCGCGCCAACGCCTTTCCCTTCGATCCGGCCGGCATGCCGCCGCCGCCGCAGCGGCCCGGCCTCCACCAGTTCGGCGAATGGCCGGTTCGCGACCTTCGAGCCTCGATCGACTGGACGCCCTTTTTCCGGGCCTGGGAGCTTGCGGGCAATTACCCCGCCATCCTCGACGACCCGATCGTCGGCGAAAGCGCCACGAGCCTGTTCAAGGACGCCAATGCGATGCTCGACCGGATGATCGCCGAGCATTGGGTGACGCCGCGCGGAACCGTAGGCCTGTGGCGCTGCAGGCGCGAAGGCGACGACGTCCTCGTGCTTGCCGGCAACGACTGGACCCGGCTCCCCTTCCTTCGCCAGCAGGTCAAGAAGCGCGAGGGCCGGGCCAATATGAGCCTCGCCGACTTCATTTCTCCGGATGAGGAGGACTGGATCGGCGGCTTCGCGGTCGGGATCCACGGCCTCGAGCCGCACCTCGCCCGGTTCAAGGCCGAGAATGACGATTATTCGGACATCCTGCTGAAAGCGCTGGCCGACCGTCTCGCGGAGGCCTTCGCGGAGGTGCTCCACGCCCATGTCCGGAACAGCGTCTGGGGCTATGCCGAGGAGCATCTCACCAACCAGCAGCTGATCCGCGAGACCTATACGGGGATCCGCCCGGCCCCGGGCTATCCGGCCTGCCCGGACCACAGCCTGAAGCCCGTCCTGTTCGAGATGCTCGGCGGCGAGCCGGCGGGAGTGACCCTCACCGAAAGCATGGCGATGCTCCCCACCTCGGCCGTCTCCGGCTTCTACTTCGCGCACCGCGACAGCCAGTATTTCGGAGTGGCGAGGATCGGGCGGGATCAGCTGGAGGATTATGCCGGGCGGCGCGGGGTGAGCGTCGAAGAAGCGGAACGTTGGCTGAGGCCGAATCTGGATTGATAATCCTCCCCATCGAAGATGGGGAGGGGGACCATGCGAAGCATGGTGGAGGGGTATTGGCTCAAACCTGTTCCAGCTACCCCTCCACCACCCTTCGGGTGGTCCCCCTCCCCACGAGCTTCGCTCGCAGGGAGGATGAGGGATGCTATACCCGCTTCGTGAATCGCCTCCTCCTCGCCCTTCTCCTCCTCCTCTGCGCCTTCCCCGCGCAGGCCCAGCTTGCGCCGGGCCAGAAGGCGATGTCCGTCCGCCTCGTCCCCGAGACGCAGCGCGCCGCCGCCGGCTCCAAGGTCACCCTCGCCCTCGTCATGTCCCCCCGACCGGGCTGGCACGGCTATTGGCAGAACCCAGGCGATGCCGGCGTCGGAACCCGCATCCACTGGGAGCTCCCAAAGGGCGCCACGGCCGGTCCCATCCGCTACCCGGTGCCCGAGCGGCTGATCATCCAGGGCCTGATGAACTACGTCTTCGAAGGCGAGCACGCGCTCCTCGTCGACCTGCAGCTGCCCGCCGGCCTCGCTCCGGGAACGAAGCTTCCGATCCGGGGCAAGGTCGACTATCTCGTGTGCACCGACCGGATCTGCGTCCCGGAATCGGCGCAGATCGCCGCCGATCTCGAAGTGAGCCAGGGCAAAGCGGCGACCGCCACAGGCTTCGATCGCTACCGGCAGGCTTTGCCCCGGCCGCTTCCGGAGACGGGCCGGTTCGAACGTCGCGGCGGGATGCTGCGGATCGCCATTCCCCTCCCGGCGACGGCGGCGCTCGACGATCCCTATTTCTACCCGGTTACCGAGCAGGCTTTGGTCTATTCCGCCCCGCAGTCGATATCGCGCCGGGGCGACTGGCTGATCGTCGAGACGCAGGGAGGGGAAGGCGCGCCCGCGGTTCTTGAAGGCGTTCTGAAGCTCGCGGCGGGGCAGGGGCTTTCGATTCGCGCATTGCCCGGCGAAGTCGGGCCCGCCGGAAATCCGGTGGGATCGGCGGCCAAAGCGGGCGGTGGCTACCCCACCATCCTCCTGGCTCTCGCCGGCGCACTGCTCGGCGGCGTGCTCCTCAACATCATGCCTTGCGTCTTCCCGATCCTCAGCCTCAAGGCGCTGAGCCTTGCCCGCGCCGGCGGCGAGGAGCGGGCGGTCCGCCGCGAGGCTGTGGCCTACACGGCCGGGGCGGTCCTCGCCTGCCTGGCTTTGGGAGCTTTGCTCCTGGCGGTCCGTTCCGGCGGAGCGGCTGTCGGCTGGGCCTTCCAGCTCCAGGATCCGCGGGTCATCCTCCTCCTCCTGCTGCTGGTCACGGCCATCGCCCTGAACCTCGCCGGCCTGTTCGAGCTTCCCTCGCTCGGCGGGCGGCTGGCGAGCGGGCGGACCGGCGCCTTCGCCACCGGGGCGCTCGCGGCCTTCGTCGCGACCCCCTGCACCGGGCCGTTCATGGGCGCCGCCTTGGGGGCGGCCCTGATCCTTCCCGCCCCGGCAGCGCTCGCGGTTTTCGCCGGCCTTGGGCTTGGCCTCGCTCTTCCCTTCCTTCTGCTTGGCTACATACCCGCCTTGCGGAGCCGGCTGCCCAGGCCGGGCCCGTGGATGGTCCGATTCCGTCATATTCTTGCGGCCCCGATGCTCCTGACGGCGGCGGGGCTCGCCTGGATCCTGGAGCGGCAGGTCGGCCTCGCCGGCCTGGCAATGGGACTGGCCGCGGCCGCGACCATGACGCTCCTCCTCTGGCGCGGCGGAAAGCGCCACGCCTGGCTTCCTCTGGCGCCCGCGGCGCTCGCCGCCGGACTGGCGATCGCCTTCCTCCCGACGGTTCCAGCGCCCGTTCAGGCCCGAATCGGCGGAGCGCTCGAGGCCGAGCCCTTCAGCGAAGCGCGGCTGGCGCAGCTTCGCGGCGAGGGCCGGCCGGTCTTCGTCTATTTCACCGCCGACTGGTGCCTCACCTGCAAGGTCAACGAGGCGGCGGTGCTCGATCGGGACGAGGTCGCCGGGGCTTTCGCAGGTAAGAAGGCCGCAGTGCTGGTCGGGGACTGGACCCGAGGCGACGCGGCGATCGGGCGGTTCCTGGAGAAGCAGGGACGGTCGGGCGTGCCGCTCTATCTTTGGTATGCGCCGGGCCGGGAGGCGGAGGTGCTTCCGCAGATCCTGACGGTGGGGAAGGTGAGGGGTTTATCTGCCTCCCCAGCGGCGTAGCCGGTGGGGAGGGGGACCACCCGAAGGGTGGAGGGGTAGTTGCCGAGACGTCAGAGGATCACGCTCGAACCGATCAGTTCCGAGCCTATTACCCCTCCACCATGCTTCGCATGGTCCCCCTCCCCATCTTTCGATGGGGAGGCAAATCAGTTCGGCCACACCTTCTTGCCCGCGACCCACGTCTCGATCACCCTGGTCTCGCGCAACTGTCTCGGCGTTGCAACGTCGAAGATGTCGCGGTCGACGACGATGAAGTCGGCCCAGCGGCCTGGTTCCAGGCTTCCGATCCGATCCTCGGCGAAGCCGGCGAAAGCGGCGCCCCGGGTGAAGGCGGCGAGCGCCTGTTCCAAGGTCACGCGCTGCTCCGGGAGCCATCCTCCCGGCGGCTGCCCGCTAGGATCCTCGCGGCTGATCGCTGCGGCAAGGCCTGGGAAGGGGTTGGGGGATTCGACGGGGAAGTCGGAGCCGAAGGCGAGCGGCGACCGGTTGGCGATCATGCTCCGCCAGGCATAGGCCCCGCCCAGCCGCTCCATTCCCATCCGAGCTTCCGCCATCCGCCAGTCGCTGGTCTCGTGGACCGGCTGCATCGAGGCGATGATCCCGTTTCGGCCGAAGCGGGCGAGGTCGGCGGGGTCGACGATCTGGGCATGCTCGATCCGCCAGCGCCGGTCGCCCTTGTAGGTGACGGCCATCTCCTCGAACGCGGCCAGCGCCTGGGCGTTGGCGGCATCGCCGATGGCGTGGACGGCAACCTGGAAGCGGTCCATCGCCGCCCGGCTCATGATGTTGAGCAATTCGGTCTCGGTGACGAAGCTCAGGCCGCGGGTTCCGGGCATGTCCTTGTAGGGCTGCTTCAGCCACGCGCCCCGCGAGCCGAGCGCTCCGTCGGCGTAGAGCTTGACCCCGACCAGCCGCAGCCGGTCGCCGTAGAGCCAGGGCGTCGGCCTCGTGCCGGCGATGGCGAGGGCGCTCTCGACGCCCGCGCCGTAGGCGATGATCCGGACCTTGAGCCGCCCGTCGTCGCCCGCCCGGCGCATGACCAGCCAATCGTCAGGGCTTGTGCCCATGTCGGCTGCGGCGGTGAGGCCGTTGGAAAGCATGATCTCCTGCGCCCGGTCCAGCGCCTGGTCGCGGGTACGGGGAAGGGCGGGGGGAACCGCCTTGTCGATGAGGGACGATGCCGCGTCGACGAAGATCCCGGTCGGCTGGCCGCGCGCCATCTCGATCTGGCCGCCGGACGGGGATTTGGTCGCCGCGGTGATCCCCGCTTCCTTCATGGCCTGGCTGTTCGCCCAGCCGGCATGGCCGTCGACCCGCTCGAGCCAGACGGGCCTGTCCCTGACGACCGAGTCGAGCTCGGCGGCGGTCGGGAACCGGCCGAGCCCCCAGGTCTCCTGGTTCCAGCCGCGGCCGATGATCCAGCGCGGAGTCGGGTTGGCGGCGGCGTAGGCGGCGATCTTCGACTGCGCTTCCTGGAGCGACTTCGTGTCGGACAAATCGAGCTGGAGGGCGTTGAGGCCCAGGCCCATGACATGGCCGTGCGCGTCGATCAGGCCCGGAAGCAGGGTCCGCCCCTTGCCGTCGAAGCGGAATTTGGTCCGCTGCACCTTTTCGCCGCGCTGGTAGAGCCGCTCGACCTTGCCGTCGTCGCCGACCAGCATCGCCCCGAACCGGATCAGCCGCCCATCGGCTCCGATCGTGTAGCCGTTGACGTTGTCGACCAGGACGTCGGCGAAGGCTGGCGAAGCGAATAGCAGGGAGAGTGCCAGGCTCCCCCTCCCAATCAGGGAGGGGATGGAGGGGTGGGTCCGGCCAGGGCGGCTCGATGCCGCCTTGGCCGGTTCGTGCGCAGACGTCGGAGAAGGCGCCGCTGCGCGGCGCACCCACCCCCAGCCCCTCCCTTCCAGGGAGGGGAGGAGGGCGGCGCGGCGCAAAGCCTGGAAAATACTCATATGCCTCGGCGCATAAGCGTTGTTTCGCGCCCGCGCCAGATGCTCTAACGACCGCCCATGGCCGACCTTCCAGTGACTCTCGCCGACATCGAAGCGGCCGCGCGACGCATCGAGGGGGCGGTGGTGCGCACGCCCACCCTGCTCAGCCGAACCCTCTCCGAGGCGACGGGCGCGAACGTCTGGGTGAAGTTCGAGAACCTCCAGTTCACCGCCGCCTACAAGGAGCGGGGCGCCCTCAACAAACTGCTCCTGATGGATCCTGCGGTCCGCTCGCGAGGAATCATCGCCTCTTCGGCCGGCAACCATGCCCAGGCGGTCGCCTATCACGGGCGGCGGCTCGGAATTCCCGTCACCATCGTGATGCCGATCTCCACCCCCAGCATCAAGGTGAAGCAGACGGAGGGCCATGGGGCCCGAATCGTCCTCCACGGCGAGATGTACGACGAGGCCTATGGCGAGGCGCTCCGGATCGCGGAAGAGGAAGGGCTCACCTTCGTCCATCCCTTTGACGATGCCGAGATCATGGCGGGGCAGGGCACGGTGGCGCTCGAGCTCCTCGCCGACGCCCCCGAGATCGACACTCTGGTCGTCCCGATCGGCGGCGGCGGACTCATCTCCGGGGTGGCCGTAGCGGCCAAGGCGCTTCGCCCCGAGCTCACGATCGTCGGAGTCCAGGCTGAGCTCTATCCGAGCATGTACTGCCGGATCAGCGGCAAGGACATGCCTTCCGCCGGCGACACCCTGGCCGAGGGAATCGCGGTCAAGAAGCCGGGCCGTCTCACTCCGCAGATCATCGAACAGTTGGTGGACGAGATATTGCTGGTCCACGAACGCGAGATCGAGATCGCGGTCAGCCTCTACCTTCAGATCGAGAAGACCGTCGCCGAAGGGGCCGGGGCGGCCGGCCTAGCGGCTCTTCTCGCGCATCCGGAGCGCTTCCGCGATCGCAATGTCGGACTCATCCTTACGGGCGGCAATATCGATACTCGCCTGCTTGCCACCGTCCTCCTGAGAGACCTCGCCCGCTCGGGCCGGATGGCCCGGCTTCGAATCCAGCTCCAGGACCGGCCCGGCGCCCTGCTCGCCGTCATGAAGCTGTTCGACGCTCACGGCGCCAACATCATCGAGATCTACCACCAGCGCATCTTCACCACCCTTCCCGCCAAGGACGCCTTCATCGACGTCGAATGCGAGGCGCGCGACTCGGAGCATCTCGAATCCCTGGTGCGCGCTCTGGGCGAGGCCGGTTTCTACGTCCATCCCGTTGAGATTCGCTGAGCCCGCGTCCCGCATAGGAACGTATGATGGTTAACGCCGTTCTCCGGTGGGCAGACCCTTCCCAAGCGGTCGGCAAAGACGCATAAACCGAGTCTCAACCAAGCCTTTCAACCCCCGGAGCCCCGTTGAGCGCACCCTTCCGCTTTCCCCGATTCTTCGTCACCAGCCCGGCGCCCTGCCCGTATCTCCCGGGCAAGACCGAGCGGAAGGTGTTCACGGAGCTTGCCGGGCAGCATTCGGCGGACCTCAACGACGCGCTCGGCCGGATCGGCTTCCGACGAAGTCAGGCGGTCGCCTACCGCCCATCATGCCTCGATTGCTCGGCCTGCGTCTCGGTCCGGGTCGTCGCCTCCGAGTTCCAGCCGAGCGCCAGCCAGCGGCGGATGCTGAAGCGGCACTCCGAGCTCGAGGTCACCGCCTGCAAGCCCTGGGCGACCGAGGAGCAATATGCCTTGCTTCGCCGCTACCTGAAGCGGCGCCATCCGGACGGCGGGATGGTCGGGATGGACGAGAGCGATTTCTCGGACATGATCGAACAGTCCCCGGTCAAGACCTACGTGATCGAGTATCGCGAACCTTCGGTCGGGGGCCGCCCCGGCAAGCTGGTGGGCGCCTGCCTCACCGACCAGCAGGCCGACGGCCTGTCGATGATCTACAGCTTCTTCGAGCCCGACGACCCCGAACGCCCGGGTCTCGGCACGTACATCATTCTCGACCATATCGTCCGGGCCGGGAAAGCGGGCCTCCCCTACGTCTATCTCGGCTATTGGGTCGAAAGCTCGCGGCGGATGGCCTACAAGGCCCGCTTCCGCCCGCTCGAGCGGCTCGGCCCCGGGGGCTGGAACCGATTCGACCCCGACCAGCGGGAGCTGCCGCTGAGGTGACTAATCCTCCCCCGGATTTCCGGGGGAGGGGGACCGCGCGAAGCGCGGTGGAGG
>DASVUW010000303.1:0-3415 GCA_036386845.1 Allosphingosinicella sp.
TCGCCAATTAAAGTGGTACGTGAGCTGGGTTCAGAACGTCGCGAGACAGTTTGGTCCCTATCTGCCGTGGGCGTCGATAATTGAGAGGAGTTGACCCTAGTACGAGAGGACCGGGTTGAACATGCCTCTGGTGGACCTGTCATCGTGCCAACGGTGCAGCAGGGTAGCTATGCATGGACGGGATAACCGCTGAAAGCATCTAAGCGGGAAGCCTCCCTCAAGATAAGTTATCACAGAGCCGTCGAAGACCACGACGTTGATAGGCCGGATGTGGAAGTGGGGTAACCCATGGAGCTAACCGGTCCTAATTGCTCTATTCGCGCTTGAGAATCCCACCATCAACGACAGCTTTGGCTGTCGGTTGGATCTCAGCCAGACGGTCAAGTGCACGATTTCTAGAACTTCTTACCCGCTCGTCACATAGCTTGGTGGCCATAGCGTCAGTGACCCACCCGATCCCATCCCGAACTCGGCCGTGAAACCTGACAGCGCCGATGGTACTATTGCCTAAGCAATGGAAGAGTAGGTCGTCGCCAGGCTTTGCGACGAGCGGTTAAGGAACCCATTCACAAGATTGAGCCGCCCGAAGCCTGCGCAAGCAGGCCCGGGCGGCTCGATTGTTTTGGCGCGGGGTGGAGCAGCCCGCCGCCGGTCCGCGAAAGCGGAACGGGAACCAAAAGACGCTTCCGGGCTGCCTTAGGCGGCCCGTCACTGGTGACGCGGGGTGGAGCAGCCCGGTAGCTCGTCAGGCTCATAACCTGAAGGTCGCAGGTTCAAATCCTGCCCCCGCAACCAACAAGGCCCTCGCCCTCCAAGGCGGGGGCCTTGTCGGTTTCGGGGACTGTGGATTCGAGCCTCGTTCAGCCGGAGCCGCCGGAGGCGGCTGAGACGACGAAGCCGAAGGCTTCGTCAAATCCTGCCCCGCAACCAACGAAAAGGCCCCGCCACAAGGCGGGGCCTTCGTCGTTATGGCGCCGCCGCCCGAGCCTCCACCGTCACCCCGGATTGATCCGGGGTCCATGAACACCGCCGTTCGAAGACGAGCTACATCCGTGTTCATGGATCCCGGCTTTCGCCGGGATGACGGCCTGAGTGACCACGGACCCTAGTGCCGCCCGTGCCCGTGCCCCGGCGAGTTGACGCTCGCCGGCTCCCCGCCGGGCAGGACGATCGCGACGTTCTGCATCATCCCCTGGTCCTCGTGGTCGAGGATATGGCAGTGGAGGACGAACTCGCCGATATAGCGTTGATAGCGAGTGCGGACGGTCAGCGTATAGCCATCCTTCACCCACAAAGTGTCCTTCCACATGCCTTTCATCCCGGGATATTGCGGATCCCCGCCGTCGTCCGCGCCCGGCGCACTGACGTCGATCCCGGGATTGGCGTTGTTGACGATCGAGACCACCTCGAACGGATTGACATGGATATGGAAGGGATGGCTGGCCAGGTTCGAGGTCAGCTTCCACTCCTCCGCGGTGCCGAGGATCAGCTTCCGGTCCAGGCGATCGGGCGCATAGGGCTGCGGGTCGTATTTCGGCGACGTCGGAAGCTGGTTGGCGACCCGGAAGAGCAGTTGGTCGGGCGGCACCTGGATGTTGAAGGTGAGCTCCTGCCGGCCCTTCACCTCGGAATCCGCGATCGGCGCGTGAGGCACGAAGCGGCTGAGCCGGAGGCCGTTGCGAAGGTCGGCGACGACGGCGGAACGCACGTCTTCCGGCATCTTGGCCTCCGCCGCGGCGACCAGCTGCGCGGCGACGTCGCCCCGCGCAAGCTGCGCCGCGTCGGCCGAGACGTTCATCATCGCCAGAAGGCGCGAGCCGGACGGCAGGTTGCCCACGCTGCCCGCCAATTCGCTGTCGGCGTCGATCACGCAATAATTCCCGGCCTCCGCGAAGCGCACGAGGGCGTCGAACCGATAGCCGGGCTGAAGGGTCGCGGACGTGCCGTGCCGAGCCTGGGCGAGAGTCAGGCCGTCGGCGGCCACCAGGTGGAAGGGCAGATCGGGGCCGACGCAACTCTGCTCGATCAGCCTCTCCATGCGGGCCGCCGCCAGCCGCCGGCCCGCCTTCAGGTTCGCATTCGGCCGCGCCTTGCGGAAGGTGAGCGCGATCGTGTCGCGGACGCCGCCATGGATGAGCCGCCAGCGCTCGACCGCGCCCTGCCTCGCCCGGAAGGTCGGAAGGATGAGACCGTTGATGCTCGTATAGCGGTTGGACTTGCCCCAGCTCCCCGGCCCGAAGCCGCTCGGCCCGAGCGGCTTGGGCCGCCTGTCGTCATAGGTCTCGATCCCGCCCACGTCGCCGGGATCGCAGACCCAGGCGACGACCTTCTCCTTGCCGCCGGACGTCTCGGTCTTGATCTTGATGTTCTGATCCTTGTCGAAGCAGCCATATTGGATCTGCTGGAAAACCAGGGTCCTGTCCCGGAGCCGGTCGACGCTGTCGAGCAGGGTGTCGAGATCGCCGTTGCGCGCCGGTGTCGGAAGCCGGTCGCCGCGGATCAGAAGGGCGCCCGCCATCCCGCTCGAGACCTGGAGCGCGGTCGAGCCGTGCCGGTGCGTGTGATACCAGAAGGTGCCCGCCGGATGCTCGGTCGGGATCGCATATTCATATTCGAAGCTTACACCCGGATTGATCGACAGAAGCACGTTGTCGCCATTGCCGGCCGGGTTCACCCAAAGGCCGTGGGTGTGGAGGTTGGTGCCGTTGAAGCAGTGCGGGACGTTGGGCTCCTCGTGCGATCCCCCGGTGCAGCCCGAATCGTAGGATGTCGTCGTCGGCGGAAGCTTGTTGTGGAGCTTGACCCGGACCGTGTCGCCCGGGCGGGCGACGATCGCCGGCGACAGGTAGCGCCTGGGCGGGAGCTGGCCAGGCTTCGTATAGCTGCGCAGCCTGACCTTGTCGTCGACGCCGGTGCTCGGATTGTAGATGAGGCCGTCGACATATTCGATGTTCAGATCGAGCAGGATCTCCCGGGTCGGCATCGGCGCCCCGGGACGGCGCGGGCCCGCCGCCAAAGCCGCCGCCGGCGAAGCGTTGCGCGGTTCGAGCATTTGCGGGTCGCTGACGTCCTGGCCGGTCTGGGCCTGTCCGGTGCCGGCCGCCAGCATCGCGGCCGCGGCAACCGTTCCCAAGGCCAATGCGCGCAGCTTATAAGCCTTAAGACCACGTTTCAGCATGTCCCCGTCCCCCTGTCGGAGTCGGGATCCGGCACCCCCGCCAATCCCAACCTGAATCAGGCTATTCATGGACCGGCGCCATGGCAACGGACCCGGAACGAATAATTAGGTCCGTTCCGAAGCAACGCGCCGCGGCGTTCGACGCCAGGCGTCGGGTCTCCGCCCGGCCCAAGTGAGATCGGGCTTGCCCAGTGCTGCAGGGATTCCGGCTCGCCGGGATGAGGCTGGCAACGAAAA
>DASVUW010000304.1:0-6294 GCA_036386845.1 Allosphingosinicella sp.
GTCGACGATGAAGATCACGTCCGGAAGGCCGCCCATGTCGCGAATGCCGCCGAGCGAGAGCTCGAACTTGTCGCGCTCGCGGGTGAGCTGCAGGACTTCCTTCTTGGTGAGGCCGGCGGTGTCGCCCGAAAGCTGCTCCTCAAGGCTCTTGAAGCGCTTGATCGAGCCCGAGATCGTCTTCCAGTTGGTGAGCATTCCGCCCAGCCAGCGGTGGTTGACGAAATGCTGGCCCGAGCGGCGCGCGGCTTCCGCGATCGGATCCTGCGCCTGGCGCTTGGTCCCGACGAACAGCACCTTGCCGCCGGCGGCGACCGACTGGCGGACGAAATCGAGCGCCCGGGCGAAGAGCGGCACCGTCTGCGAGAGGTCGATGATGTGGACGCCGTTCCGCTCGCCGAAAATATACGGCTTCATCTTCGGGTTCCAGCGGTGGGTCTGGTGGCCGAAATGCGCTCCGGCCTCGAGCAATTGCTGCATGGTGACGTCGGTGGACGCCATGGTGTTTCTCCTTCCGGTTATGCCTCTGCAGGGCCGAGAGACCCGCCGTGCTTGCGCTTGGCGGGCACCGGTATGATGGCCCTGCATGTGGGATGGCGCGCATGTAGCGGGGGCGCCTCGTTAAATCAAGCGGCCGGGCTGGCGGACCCGCCCGCCCGCCATTAGATGGAAGTCGCAACCGACGGAGCCGATCTATGTCCCGCGAACCTTCCTACCCGAAAGACGCCGCGGTCGGCGGCGCAGCTGCCGAGGGTGCCGACGATCCCGCCCCGGCCGGCGCCGAGACCTCGAGACGGAACAAGCATCTCGTCACGGGCGCGGCGATCGGAATCGGGTCGGCCGCGATCGTCGCTGCCCTCCTCTACGCCAAGAAGCGAAAGAGCGACCGCTAAGCCCCTGAATCGAAAAAGCTTAACCTCGCCTGTCAACCGGGTTCAGGCAGGGCTCAAGGGAATCGGGCTAGACGCTTCTTCAGACAACAAGGAGTGTTTCCATGCGTAGCCTCGTCCTGGCCCTTTCGGCCGCCACCCTGACCGTCCCGGCGCTTGCGGTGCCGACTGCCCCGGCCTTCGCCCAGGGGAGCTATCACGGCAAGACCTGGCGCGGTTCCGACGGCCGCACCTATTGCCGCAAGTCCAACGGGACCACCGGTCTCGTCGTCGGCGGAGCGGCGGGCGCCCTTGCCGGACGCGAGATCGCCGGCCGCGGCAGCCGGACGACCGGCACGGTGCTCGGAGCTGCGGTCGGCGCTCTGCTCGGCCGCCACGTCCAGCGCAATGTCACCAGCGGCCGGCGCCACTGCCGCTAGCCGCTAGCCGCTCGCGGCTCGGCACTCGACGCCCCGGCCTCACGGCCGGGGCGTTTTGCTTTGGGACTCGATCCTTCGCGACTACTCTTGACGTCATGACGCCACAGTAGAAGTACGGACGCCGCGGTGGTAAGGAGTCGGCTCGAAACGGCGCCGAGCCCGAGCCGCCGAAAAGGGAGAGCCGAATGAAAAGACTGATCCTGGCTGCAGCTGGGCTGCTCCTCGCCACGGCCAATACGCCGCCCTCGACCACTGCAAGCGTTGCCCCCGGCGGCGAGCTGGACTCGGTGGTCGCCGCCGAAGCGCCCAAGGCTCCCAAAGCGGACTCTCCGGCGGCCGCGAAGCCCGCCAGGCCGAAGCCGGCCCGGATCGCCGCGGCGCCCGCCAAGGAAGGCGGCAACGGCTATCCGCGCTGCTCGGCGTCGGTCCAGGACCGCTGCGCCCAGGGCCGTTCCGGAAGCGGTCGTGCGGGTCATGGCGCGCACCATGAGCGCCGGATGCAGCTTGCGATGAGAGCCGGCGAGCGGGGCTGAAACAACCGTCGCCCCAGCGAAGGCTGGGGCCCCGGCGGGTGAAGACCACCGCGCCTTTCACCCCCTGGGGTCCCAGCCTTCGCTGGGACGACATCAAACCTCGCGCCCGTACCATTCGTCGAGGCGCATCAGCTGGTCATACTCGCCATAAGGCGCGTGCTCCGGATGGAGCTTCGCCGTGAAGGGCTCGTCTCCGGTCAGCCAGCGGGCCGCGGCGCCCAGGAAATTGCGGGCGGCCATCGTCGTGAACTCGGCGACGTCGATCCCGCCGCGACTGGTCACAGGGCTCGCGACATAGCCGAGCCTGCCCGCCTTGCGGGCTAAGGACCAATATTCGAAACAGGCCGGAACCCCTTCTATTTCCTCGAAACCTTTGCGCTCGGCGATGAGTCCGAGAAGGCCGAGCTGCATCGCGTAGCCCTCGGCGACGGCCTTGGGGCCGGGCGGCGTCCCGGTCTTGTAGTCGACGATGGCGAGGCTTCCGTCGGCCAATCGGTCTATCCGGTCGGCTTCGCCGTACAGGACCACTCCGTCGAGCTCGCATTTGCCCTTCACCTCGGCCGCGGCGGGCCGGCGGCCGGACTCGAGGTTGCGCGCCATCTCGGCCGCGATCCAGTCGATCGCTTCCAGGAGGCGGGGCTGCCACAAGGCCCGCATCAGCGGGTGGGCGGAGGAGTCGCCGAGCAGCGCTTCGGCGCGGGGCCTGAGCTTCGAAGGCTCGCAGCCATCCTCCTTCATCCAGGCTTCGAGCACCTTGTGAACCGCGCTTCCCCGCCAGGCCGCGCTCGGATCGGCGTCGATCGGGTCGAGCGGCGCGAAGCCCAGCATCTTGCGCGCGTAGAAAGCGAAGGGATCGGCCTTGAGCCGGTCGACGTCGGTGACGGCGATCCGTCTCGGCCGAAGCGCGGTCGCCGGGCAGGGCGCGGGGCGGCCGGTGGGAAGGAAGGCGTCCGGCCGGTCGAGCGAGCGCGCCCAGCTCCTATGCCTCGGCGACCGGGTGACTCCCGCCGTCATCGCCTCCAGCCTGAGCCAGAAGCGCGAGGCGATGGCGGGCGAGCGGGCGTCCCGCCGGGAGCGGGTCACGAGCACTTCGCGGCCGCCCAGGGCGCTTGCGAAATCATGGGCGGCGAGGCCGATCCGGCGCTCCAGGCTCGGAAGGCCGAGCTCGCGGCGGACGCGGGGCGCGAGCCACGGATCGGGGGTGGGCAATTGCGGCCACACCCCTTCGTTGAGCCCGCCGAGGATGACCAGGTCGGCCGATTGAAGCCGGGCTTCGATCAGGCCCCAGATGAAGAGTCGCGGATGCTGGCCGTAAGGCGGGCGAACCGCGACCGCGGCCAGGAGCTGCTCGAGCAGCGCCGGAAGGCTCGCCGGCGACAATCGCGAGGGACCGAGAACCGAAGCGGGCTCTGCGGATTCGAGCAGCTCGGCGGCGGCACGCCCGGCGGGACCGGCCCAGGCCTCGTCGCCGCTGAGCTCGGACGCGGACTCGCGGAGAAGGGCCAGAAGCGAGGGAAGCGCGGCGCGTTCGACTCCGAAGCCGCGCTCCAGGGCCCGAAGGCCCGGTGCCACGCGGCTCCACCAGGCCGACGCGCGCTCACGCCGCTCGGAATCGCGGCCGCTCCGGTCGGAGAGATGCTCGGCGATGCCCGCCAGGCCTGCGGGCGGCCGCGGGCCCCGCAGGGCCATGTCCAGGGCTCGGGCGCCTTCGAGCCAGTCGAGCCGCCCCTCCCCCTTCATGACGAGCGGATGCTTGAGCAAGGCGAGGAGCGGCACCGGCGCGAACTGCTCCGCGGCGGCCGTGGCGAGGGCGAGGAGAAGGGTGCCGGGCGCGAGCTGGGAAAGCGGCCGGCCCGCGCTGTCGTCGGCCTCGACTCCCCAGCGCCGCAAGTGGGTCGACACCCGCCGGGCGAGGTCGCGGTCGGGAGTGACGAGAGCGGCGGTCCGGCCCGGGGTCTCGAGCGCTTCGCGAAGGGCGATTGCGATGGTCTGGGCTTCCTCGGCCGGATCGGCGAGCTCCAGCGCCCGGACCCCGGTGAGGCGCCGCTCCGCGGGGCGAAGGTCCTGCCACTGGTGGGTAAAGGCCGCCGGCTTCATGGCGTTGGCGATGGCCCGGCTCCGGACCGCCGGAGCGTCGCGGCCGCCGCCCCAGCGCCAGCTTTCCACCTCCTCCCGCCCGACGCCCATCCGGTCGAGCAGGAGCTTGAGGTGGAATTGGGGATGAGTCTCGATGGAACGCCGCCTCAGCCCGGTCTCCTCGTCCGGATCGTGCGGGCCGAGCGCATCCCATTCCTCCCGGTCCATGGCCCGGTCGAGGCCTGGAAAGACGACCAGCCCCCGGTCGAGTCGGGAGACGGTTCGGAGCAGGCCGGCGATGGCGGGCGCGGTGCTGCTGATTCCGGCGGCGGCCACGAAGCCGGGGGGCGGCGAAGTCCGCCAGCGCCGGGCGACCGCGTTCAGAAGGCGGTTGCGCCGGTCGGCGAGATCGATCCGGCCCCGTTCGGCGAGAAGCGGCGGCCACTGGTCGAGTATGACTCCGAGCCGGTCCAGCGAGACCTGCCAGTGGAACGACAGATCGGGGACGTCCTCCGCGAACGCCCGAAGCTTCGACGGCTCGACCCCTTCGACCAGGAGCTGGTCGAGAGTCCGGGCGAGATCCTCGGCGAGGCGCAAGGCCTCCGCGGCATCGATCCCCCCGACATGCTGCTGGACCAGTCGGGCGAGGAGGAAGAGCCGCTCCAGCGGCTCGACCGCGGGCGGGATCTCCTCACCCTCGCCCAGCGGCTCCAGGGCGCCGCCGATCCGCTCGTCGAGCTCGGGGTCGCCCACCGGCACGAGCCTGGGCAGGAGCAGGCCCCCTCCCGAGCGCCTGACGAAGGCGTCGGCGACGGCCCGGGCCGCCCGGTTGTTGGGAACGAGGACGATGCCCTGGGCAAGCCCCGTGTCGCCCCCGCCGAACCGCGCGATCAGCCCCGCCGCGAGCGCGTCGGCGAAAGCGCGGTGCGGCGGGATTGTGAAGACGCTGGGGCGGACCTTGGTCACGGGCCGAGGTTAGCCGGGGCTTCAGCCGAGCCCAAGCACTTCCTCCGCCTGTCGGATGTTGGGCGGAGCGCCGACGTCGAACCAGAGCCCCTCGTGGACCGAGCCGAACAGCCGGCCTTTCGAGATGGCGCGGTCCCACAGAAGGTTGGTCGAGAACGGTCCCTCGGGCACCTCGCCGTCCAGCAGTCGCTTGGAGACCATCTGGATGCCGGTGTAGACGAAGGGCGCGACCCCGCCCGGCTTTCGCCGTTTCAGGACCCCGCCGGAGCTCATGTGGAAATCCCCCTGGCCCTTGTGGCAATGGGCGCGGGCGAGCGGGACGAGCAGTAGCAAAGCGTCCATCCGGGCGTCGTCCCAGCTGCTTGCAAGCAGGCGCAGCGAGTCGACCGGGCCGTCGATCCAAAGGTTGTCGGAATTGACGACCAGGAAGGGATCGGAGTCGATCATCGGAAGCGCCTTGACCATGCCGCCGCCGGTCTCAAGCAATTGCGCCCTTTCGTCGGACACCGCAATTTCAAGGTCTTGAACGCGATTGTTCAGATGCGCTTCGAGCGCGTCGGCGAGATAGTGGACGTTGACCACCACCTTCTCGACTCCGGCCGAGCGCAGCCGGTCGAGGCAATGATCGAGCAAAGGCTTGCCGGCGACCTCCACCAGCGGCTTCGGTCGGGTGGCGGTGAGCGGCCGCATGCGCTTTCCGAGGCCCGCGGCAAGCACCATCGCCGTCCTCGGCACCTCGCCGGCGGGGACGGGCCGGAGGGCGAGCGGCCGGCGGTGGCGGTTCATTCGTAGATTTTCCTGAGGCAGGCGTCGCCCCGATATGACGCCGGCACGTTGTCGTCGAACCAGTCGCGGACCGGAGCAAGGGCGGGATGAGCGAGATTGCGCTCGAAATAGCCCCAAATCCGGGGGTGCATGGTCGGATAGAAGGGCTTGCCGTCGCGCTTCCAGAGTCGGGTGAAGATGCCGAGGATCTTGGTGTTCCGCTGCGCTCCGAGAATCTCGTAATGCGCCCGGAAGAGATCGCGGTCGGCGACGTTGGCGCGCTCGCAGTATAAGCCGACCATCGTCTCCTCGAGCTGCGGCGACACATCGCGGCGCGCGTCCTGGAGCAGCGAGACGAGGTCGTAGGCGGCATGGCCGGCAAGGGCGTCCTGGAAATCGAGGAGACCGAGCTCCGACCGGCCCGGAAGGACCATGAGATTGTCGGCATGATAATCGCGAAGCACCAGGACCGGATTTTCCCGGACGACGCCGAGCACGTCGTCCCAGACCTGCCGCCAGGCCTCGACGAAGCCGGCTTCGTCCACCTGCAGGTCCAGCGCGGGGACATACCATTCCGGGAAGAGGCCGACTTCGCGCTCCATCGCCTGCTCGTCATAGGGCGACAGGTCGGCCGGGGCGGGCTGGGCG
>DASVUW010000305.1:0-12133 GCA_036386845.1 Allosphingosinicella sp.
CCCGGGGTGTCGAGCAGGTTGAAGGTGATCACGGTTCCGTCGGCACTTGGCCGCTCGAAGGTCATCACCGACGAGGTCACCGAAATCCCGCGCTGCTGCTCTATCGCCATCCAGTCGGAGCGGGCCCGGCGCCGGTCGCCGCGGGCCCTGACCTCGCCCGCTTCGTGGATCGCGCCCGCGGCATAGAGGAGCTTTTCCGTCAGGGTCGTCTTGCCCGCGTCCGGATGCGAGATGATCGCGAAGGTGCGCCGCTCGAGGGCCGCTTGGCTCATTTCAGACTCCGGGGATGGGGGAAGGGGGCAGATAGGCGCTTGAGCGGCTTTTGGGTAGGCCCGCCTAAAAATCCTCCCCTGCATTTGCAGGGGAGGGGGACCAGGCGAAGCCTGGTGGAGGGGGTCTTGCAGCCTCCGAAGAACCCCTCCACCGCGCTTCGCGCGGTCCCCCTCCCCGCAAATGCGGGGGAGGACTTTTGTCCTCAGATCGCCGTCTCGAGCTGGGTAAAGCGCACCGGCAGGACCTCGCGGATCGACACGGTCCCATCGCCGCGCTTAGTCACGACGCTGAGCTGCTGGACGTCCTTGCCGCCGAGGGGGATCACCATCCGGCCCCCGGGCGCCAGCTGCTCGCTCAGGGCTGGGGGCGGGGCGGGGGCGGCGGCGGTCACCAGGATCCGGTCGAACGGGGCATGCTCGGGCCAGCCGCGTGAGCCGTCGCCGACCCTGATGTCGACGTCATGGTCTTCCGCTGCGAGCCGCAGGCGGGCGCCCTCGGCGAACTCCTCGACGATCTCGACGCTCCAGACGAACGCTCCGAGCTCGGCCATCACCGCCGCCTGCCAGCCGAGTCCGGTACCGACTTCGAGCACTCGCTGGCCGGCCGAGAGGTCGAGCAGGTCGAGCATCAGCGCGCCGATGAAGGGCTGCGAGATGGTCTTGTCGAAGCCGATCGGAAGCGGCGTGTCCTGATAGGCCGCCACGGCGAGCTGGTGCGGAACGAAAAGATGACGGGGCACTCGAAGAAGAGCCGCGCGCAGCCGAGGATCGACCGATTCCTTGCCGAGCTCGTCGCTCGCCAGGTCGAAATGCATGTCGACGATCTCGACCATGTGGCGCCTCAACAGGGCCAGATGCTGTTCGCCCATCGGCTTCATCCGCGCGGCGCCTCCTTGCTTCCGACAAGGCGCAGAATGCGCCGCGCCGCGCAAGGGTCCGGCTAAAACCCCTCTCCCTGCAGGGGAGAGGGAAGCGCAGCGAAGCTGCGCGAGGGTGAGGGACCGGCTTGGTCTGCGACAGGCCCTCACCCTCGTTCGCTTCGCGAACCTGTCCCTCTCCCCTGCAGGGAGAGGGGCTAGGCGGTTCAACCCAGGCTTCGCCCCGACCCCAAGCTGAAGATGAGCTGCAGGCCGGCACCGACCAGCGCCGCGATCACGAGCAGCCGGGGATAATGCGCTTCCTCCTTCTCGAGGACCGCCGCGGCCGAAGCCGCTTCGGAGGCGGCGGGAGCGGATTGCCGCAGGCGGACCATATCGCGGCTCCACGAGGCGAAGGCGGGACGAACCGCGGGCAGGTTGGCCTCGCGGTGGAGGACGGGAAGGGCGCCGGCGAACGTCGGCTCCACCGAATGCTGGTGCCGGCCGCTCCTCCAGACCACCCGGTGGCCGTTCGGCACCATCCGCCAGGCGGCGCCGCTTCGAATCATGTCGCGATCGCAGCGCCGGCAGCGGGCGAAATAATAACCGCCATTATAGACCTCGCAACTTCCCGCCTCGTGGCCGCCCAGCGCGCATAACAGGCTCATCCTTCATCCTCCTCCGCTTCGACTGTCGAATCCGCTCCGCGCCCTAGCCGGTATTCGGCGACGTACCGCAGCTCCTTGTCGCCCCCCGCCAGGGCCGTCGACGGATCCCAGATCTCGAAATGGCTTCCGGCGCCAATGAACAGAATTTGCTGACCAAGGCAGCCGCGGCGCCTGGCGAGCGGCGGCAGGGTCAGGCGGCCCGCTTCGTCGTAGCTCGCTTCCGCGACCAGACCGAAGGTGCGGCGCGCTCGCGCGTGGTGCTCGTGTGGAGCTCGGCCCAAGGCCTCGTCGCGCAGCCGGAGGCGCTCAAGCTCGGCTTCGAGGCGGGGACGCAGCGTCGATCCGTAGCCGGTCAGACAGGGGTCGCTTTCGTGGACGCCAAGCAGTACGCGGCCTGCGCATTCGTGACGGGCCATCTCTCGAAGGATGAAAGACGGGAGTCGGACCCGGCCTTGTTCGTCGAGCGCGCCGATCGCGTTTCCGCTGAAAATGTGCGTGATTTCCACCGCCCTCGTCACCCCGCGTCAAGCCCGCACCCGCCGATGGCTGGTGGTGGGGAGAAGCTTAATGGTTAACGGAAGCGAAGCTCAGATCGGACTTGTACACCGGTAATGATACCGTGATTCGGCATGGACTCTACGGTAGGCCGGCACCGCAACACCTTCGCGGAATCAAACATACATTATGCCACTTCGGACCTAAGTCCATGGCTCCCCTCTGCGCAGAAAGGTCCACTATGCCAAGGACTTGGCCAATCCGGTCACGTGCGGTTCACAGTAATTCCCCTAGGTTGTGCATTAACCAGTCGACTCAGACATTCGACTGTGCGTGGCCGTGTGTTTTTGGCTTTGGGGGAGCGGGCTTATGTCGCACCAGCGCACCGTATATGTGGTGGACGACAACCTCGAGACGAGGCGGTCGCTGACGATCAATCTGGCGTCGATCGGCGCCGAGGCCTGGCCGTTCGGCGGCGGGGGCGAGTTCCTCGAGATACTCGGTCATCTGATGCCTGGCTGCATCCTGCTCGACATGGACGCCGAGGGTGGGCTCGACGTTCTGGCGGCGCTGGTTGGGCGTGAGACGGGCTGGCCGATCCTTGCCATGAGCGCGGCGCCGAGGGTCGAAGTCGCCGTCCAGGCGATGAAGCTTGGAGCCCTCGATTTCCTCGAGAAACCGGTCGACCCGGCGAAGCTCGCCGCGGGTTTGCTTCCCGCATGGAACGCCCTCGAAGCCTCCCTGGAGCAAGGTGAGGCCCGGCGCGTGGCTCAGGATCGGCTGGCCCGGCTCACCGCCCGCGAGCTGGACATCTCTCTCGCCTTGTTCGGCGGCCGTTCGAACAAGACGGTGGCGCACGAGCTAGGAATCAGCGTTCGGACGGTCGAGATGCACCGGGCCCATATCATGGCCAAGCTCGGGGTGAAGAGCATCGCCGAGGCGGCGGTGATGGCCACCCATGCAGGGCTCGCAATCGCTCAGCGCCGGCCCGTCGCTTCGGTGCTTGCGCCGCCGGCGCTGGCCCGGGGCGCCTCGCCATTCGAGGGGCGCCGGATGGCTCGAACCGCCTATTGAGCTTCGGAACATCGTCCGGTCCGGCTCATTCAGCCCGTGAGAGGAGCGCGCCATGGACGAGGACGGCAAGCATAACGGACGGCAGGGCGGCGGCGATTCCGGCGGCGGCGCCTATCCCAATCCGCACAGCGGCAAGGAGGGAGGCAGCAAGGAGGGCTTCACCGGAACCGGCGGCCAGACCGAGATGCCCTATCACGGGTCGGGCCAGCTCGGTGAGGAAGAGACGGGCGACAACCCCAATGCACCGGCGGAAGACGAGTAATCGTCCTCCCTGCGGCGAAGCCGTGGGGAGGGGGACCACCCGAAGGGTGGTGGAGGGGTAGCTGGCGAGGAATGAGAGGATCCGGCGAGGGAGCCTCGAAGCCCTGAGCCAGCTACCCCTCCACCATGCTTCGCATGGTCCCCCTCCCCATCTTCAATGGGGAGGACAAAAGGTAAGGGGCCGGCGCCTTTCGGCGGCCGGCCCCTCCCTCGTTACGCGACTCGAGGGGTCGATCCCGAAGACCGACCCGACGCTTATGCGTTGATTCGGTTGAGAAATTACTGAATGACCCTGTCAGCCGCCATTCAGCCGCGCCACCCTCATTCCGACTTGTTTCCGCCTCCGTCGGTGGTGACCTCGATCTCGTCGGGCACCTTCAGCTCGATATTGTCCGGCACATCGATCTTCGGCGCCTCGACGTTGACGTTGACTCCGACGCTGTCCGCGGCGCTGTTGAAGCTTCCGCTGAAGACGAAATAAAGCACGGCCAGAAGCGCCAGGATCAGCACGACGGCAAGGATCACTCCGCCGCCGCCGCGGTCGCGCCCGCCGTCGGTCTGGATGATGGTGGTCCGCTCGGTATCGCGCACGGTTTCGCGCGGGATCGGCTCTTGCGGGATTCCGCGCTCTCGGTCGGGATCGGTCATTTCACTCTCCATGCGTACTGGCGGAAGGCCCGACCGCGCCTTCCGCGATGAGACCGACGATGATCAGCTGCTTTTCGCCGGGGCGGTCACGTCGACCTTGACGTCGGTGGTCTTGTCCGCGCCGCCCAGAAGCTGGCCGCCGAACAGATAGAAGAGAAGGGCGAGGATCGCGATCAAAAGGACGACCGCGATAATCGTCCCGCCGCCTCCGCCGCCATCCGTCGTCACGACGGTCGTCTCGCGCTCGCGAACAGGCTCGGTCATGGTGAAGTCTCCGCTTTGTTTCGGAGGCTCAACGCTGAGGCGGTGGGGGGGTTCCTCGGCGCCGCCGCTACGGACGGCTGAACGCCAGGCGGAGGCCGAAGAAGATCAGCACTCCGCCGGTCGCACGGTCGAGGCCCCGCACCAAAGCGGGGTTGCGAAGCGCTTTCGCCAGCGGCCTGGTCGCTCCGATCAGAAGGGCGAACCAGGCCAGTCCGAGCCCGGCATGGATTGCGGCCAGGAGGAGCGTCGCCGTGGGGACGTTCGCTGCGGCTGGGATGAACTGGGGAAGGAAGGAGACGTAAAAGGCTCCCACCTTCGGGTTGAGCAGGTTGGTGAGCAGCCCGCGAAGGAACCAGTTCGCCTTGCTGGGCGGCACTTCGGCCTCGACCTCGATGCGATGGGCGAAGATCAGCCGGACGCCAAGATAGAGGAGGTAGGCCGCGCCGATCCATTTCAGCGCCAGGTAGGCGAGCTCCGAAGTTGCGAGCAGCACCCCGAGGCCGACCGCGACCAGCGCTCCCCACGCCAGGCAGCCGAGACAGATACCGAGGGAAGCGGCGAAGGCGCGCCGGGCGCCTTCCGCGGCGGCGGTTCGAAGCACCAGAGCCGTGTCGAGCCCTGGCGTGACCGTAAGCAAGGCGGCGGCGAGGGTGAAGGCGATCAGCGACGGAGCCGGCACGGACATGGTGGACGCATAGCATGGCCGCGCCTTATGTTGAGCCATGGAGAATTTGCCGCTGACGCCGCTCGACCGGGGACTTCTTCGGCAGATGCAGATCCAGGGTACGATGGCCGGGCTCTTCCTTCTCGCCGCAGCCGCCGTGGGCGAGGCTTTCGTCGGCAGCCTCATTCCATTGCCGTTCGGCCTGCTGGTCGGAGCGGCGCTTGCGATCCTTCTCTACCTGGCAGTGCTGGCGCCGCCGCGGCGCTATCGGGCCTGGGGCTATTGCATCGATTCGGAGGAGCTTCAGGTCCGGCGCGGAGTCTGGACTCGAATCCACACCGTGGTTCCGCTCGACCATGTCCAGCATATCGACGTCAGCCAGGGTCCGCTCGAGCGCGCCGTCGGGATCTGCAGCCTCGTCCTCCACACCGCCGGAACCCTGCACAGCCAGATCGTCCTCCCCGGCCTCGACCGGGCCACCGCCGAGCGGTTGCGGGACGAGATTCGGGCCCGGATGCGCGAGGAGCCGGCATGAGCGACGGCGCCGACCGCCGTCTCCATCCGGGCACCATCGCCCTGCGTTTCATCAAGGAGGCGCCGCAGACCATCCTGGCGCTGCCCGCGGCGCTCGCCTTCTCGTCGCGGTCGGGCCTGACCGGCGCCTTGTACCTGGCGGCAGGGCTGGGGGTCGTCCTGCTGGTGGCGAAATGGCTGGTATGGCGGCGATTCCGCTATGGGGTCGGGGCGGCCGAGATCGTCATCGAGAGCGGGATCTTTCATCGCAACCGGCGCAGCATCCCCTTCGACCGGGTTCAGGACGTCGACATCGAGAGGACCTTCCTCGCTCGACTGTTCGGGCTCGCCAAGGTGCGGATCGAGACCGGGGCCGGCGGCAAGGACGAAGGGCTGCTCGACAGCGTCTCGCTGGCGGAGGCCGACCGGCTTCGCGAGGCGGTGCGCGCCGGCCGCGCTGGCGCAGTTCCAGCTTCGAGCATGCAGGAGGTGGACGCGCGGGCGGGGCAAAACCTCTTCGAAATGGATCCGCCGCGGCTGCTCCTGTTCGGGCTGTTCAACTTCTCCCTCGTCTACATCGCCGGCCTGTTCGCACTTCTCCAGACCTTCGACCGCTTCCTTCCGTTCGACATATACGATCCCGCCCGCTGGATCGGACTGGTCGACGAATATCTGCCGGCGCGCTGGACGTTCGGAGCCATTGCCGCCGTGCTGCTGGTTGCAATGGTGCTGGGAACGGTGGCGGGCGTGGCTCGGACCGTCGCCCGCGACTACGGCTTCCGGCTCTCGCTGGAGGGCGACCGGCTGCGCCGCGAGCAGGGCCTGTTCACCCGCAAGGAGGCGGTGATCTCGAGGCGCCGCGTCCAGCTGGCCGAGATCGGCGGAGGTCCCTTCCGCGGCCTGTTCGGCTGGTCGGGCCTCGCCTTCCAGACGCTGGGCGCAGGCGCCGATCGCGGCGGTCACCAGAGCGCGGCGCCCTTCGCGACCCGAAGCGAGATCGAGGCCGTGCTCGCGGAGGTCGCGCCCTTGCGGCTGCCTCCCCCGCCGGAGCTGGTGCAGGTGTCGAGGCGTCACATCCTTCGAAGCGTCGCGGGGACGCTGCTGCCTGCGCTCGCCGGGATCGCGGTTCTGTCCTACTGGCTGCCCTTGGCTCCGGCGCTATTGGCGCTTTTGCCGCTGCTCGCCGCGGGAGCCGCGCTCGAGCGGCGCTATCACCGCTATGCGATCGGGGACGAACTACTGTTCATCAGCCGAGGCGTGTGGCGACGGCGGCTGTGGCTGATCCCGCTGCGCAACGTGCAGTCGCTGAGCCTCAGCCGAGGCCCGATCCAGCGCCGCCTCGGACTCGCCACGCTTGCGGTGGACACCGCCGGCGCGCCGATGATCAACGCGCCGCGGATCGTCGACCTTCGCGACGGCGCGGCCGAGGCGCTGGCGGGGGAGATTTCCCGCCGCCGCTCCGTCATTGCGAGCGAAGCGAAGCATTCCAGAGCGGCGTCTCCGCCCCCTGGATTGCTTCGTCGCTTCGCTCCTCGCAATGACGGGTGAGGCTTAGGCCTCGGGCAGGAAGTCCGGGACCGAGAGATAGCGCTCGCCGGTGTCGTAGTTGAAGGTGAGGATCCGCTTGCCGGGGCCGATCTCATCCAGCTTCTGGCCGACCGCGGCGAGGCTCGCTCCGGAGCTTATGCCGACCAGGACGCCTTCCTCCCGGGCGGCGCGCCGGGCCATCTCCTTCGCGTCCGCCGGATCGACCTGGATCACTCCGTCGATGACGTCGGTGTGGAGGTTGGCGGGAATGAAGCCGGCGCCGATGCCCTGGATCGGATGCGGGCCGGGCTGGCCGCCCGAGATGACCGGCGACAGGGTCGGCTCGACCGCGAACACCTTGAGCTCTGGCCATTCCTTCTTGAGGATTCGGGCGCAGGCGGTGATGTGGCCGCCGGTGCCGACCCCGGTGATCAGGATGTCGATGGGAGAATCCCGGAAATCCTCGAGTATCTCCTGGGCCGTGGTATGCAGGTGGACCTCGATGTTGGCGGGATTCTCGAACTGCTGCGGCATCCAGCTGTCCTCGATCTCGGCGATGAGCTCCTGGGCTCGGGCGATGGCGCCCTTCATGCCCTTCTCGCGCGGGGTGAGGTCGAAGCTGGCGCCGTAGGCGAGCATCAGCCGGCGGCGCTCCAGGCTCATGCTCTCGGGCATGACGAGGATGAGCTTGTAGCCCTTGACCGCGGCGACCATGGCGAGGCCGATGCCGGTATTGCCCGAGGTCGGCTCGACGATCGTCCCGCCGGGCTTCAGGGCGCCGGAGCGCTCGGCTTCCTCGATCATCGAGAGGGCGATCCGGTCCTTGATCGAGCCGCCGGGATTGCCGCGCTCGGACTTCACCCAGACCTCGGCCTCGCCGAACAGGCGCCTGACCCGGATATGGGGGGTCCGGCCGATCGTCTCGAGGATGCTGCCCGCTCTCATTACTGCTCTCCCTGGTGACGGTTATTCAAATGGGACTGTCCGAAACTTGCTTCAACTCCAGCTATCGATTCTGCATCGCCGGCGCCAGCGTCGGTACGTCGTCGTCCCAGCGAAGGCTGGGACCCCAGTGGGTGGAGGGCGCCGTGATCCTCACCCGCCGGGCCCCCAGCCTTCGCTGGGGCGACGTCAAGGTGGCGCGTCGAAGGTTCGGGCGCGCCTCAGCTCCGGATACCAGCGCGCCCAGAGCAGGGTCACCGCGATCGCCCCCGCCCCGCCGGCGACCACCGCGACCACCGGGCCGACGAGGGCGGCGAGGAACCCCGATTCCGCCTCGCCGAGCTCGTTCGATGCGGAAATGGTGAGCTGGGATACGGCTCCGACCCGCCCTCGCATCGCATCGGGCGTGGAGAGCTGGATCAGGGACTGGCGGACGTAGACCGAGAACATGTCGGAGGCTCCGACGACGAACAGGGCGCCCAGTGACAGCGGCATCCAGGTCGACAGGCCGAACGCGATGGTGGCGATCCCGAAGACGATCACGGCGCCGAGCATCTTGGTCCCGACATTGGTCTTGAGAGGCCGGAAGGAGAAGAGGATCGCGGTGAGAGTCGCTCCCAGCGCCGGCGCGGCGCCGAGCTGGGCGAGCCCCTCCGGTCCGACCCGGAGGATGTCGCGGGCATAGACCGGCAGGAGCGCCGTGGCTCCGGCGAGGAAGACGGCGAAGAGGTCGAGCGTGATCGCGGCGAGCACGAGCCGGTTGGTCCGGACATAAGCGAGGCCGTCGATCATCTGGCGGATCGGGTGGCGGGTTCGGTCCATCTCCGGCCGGGGCACCGGCCCGATCAGCATCAGCGAGACGAGCGAGACGAGGAAGAGCAGTGCGGCTCCGATATAGGAGGCTTCCGGCACCCAGGCGTAGAGATAGCCGCCGAGGCCGGGCCCCGCGACCATCCCCGCCTGCCACGAGATGGAGGAAAGGGCGATCGCATTGGGCAGCGACTCGCGCGGCACCAGGTTCGGCGCGAGCGCGCCGAGCGCCGGACCGGAGAAGGCGCGGGCGATTCCAAGGAGGAAGGCGACCGAATAGAGGATGAGGAGCCCGATCGTCCCGGCCCAGGTGGCGTAGGCGAGGGCCGCGGCGCACAGGACCTGCAGCGCGATCGTCGCCCGGGCGATCTGCCGCCGGTCGATCCGATCGGCGACCCAGCCGGTTACCGGAGTGAGGGCGAAGAGCGGAAGGAACTGGATGAGTCCGATGAGGCCGAGCCGGGCCGAGGCCGCGGCCACCCCGAGTCCCTCCGCCCGGGCGATATTGTAGACCTGCCAGCCGATGATCAGCATCATCGCCGACTGGGCCAGGGTCGCGGTCAGCCGGGCCGTCCAGTAATAGCGGAAATTGGGGAAGCGGAAGGGGTGCGGGGCGGCGGCCATGGGCGGCGCTTAAGGTGGAGGTCGGAGCGCGGCAACCGGCCGCTTCTAAAATCCTCCCCTGCATTTGCAGGGGAGGGGGACCACCCGAAGGGTGGTGGAGGGGCCTTGCTGAGTCCGAAGAACCCCTCCACCATGCTTCGCATGGTCCCCCTCCCCCGGAAATCCGGGGGAGGAATTTTGTCCGCCAATCTGGGAGTCGCCGATGCCCAAGTTCCTGCTCGCCGCCGCGGCCTTGCTGCTCGCCGGCTGCGCCTCCAACTCCGGCTCCGGCGAAACGCGTGCTGCTTCGGCCCCCTCCTGGTCCGCCTTCTCCCAGAGCTTCATCGACGGCTATTTCCGGATCAACCCGGCTTTCGCGGTCAACCAGGGCAAGCATGAATTTGACGGCCGGCTGCCCGACTGGAGCGAGACCGGCCTCGCCAACGCGGCCGAGTTCCTCCGCTCCTCGATCGCCGCGGCTCAGGCCTTCGACGAACGGCGGCTCAGCAAGACCGAGCGGTTCGAGCGCGACTATCTGATCGCTCGTGCCAAGGGAGACCTCTTCTGGCTGGACACGGCCGACCAGCCGCACCTCAACCCGGCTTATTACATGGGCAACGGGCTCGATCCTTCCGTCTACGTCACCCGTCCCTATGCGCCCGCCGAGACCCGGCTCAGGGCGTTCATCGCCTATCTGAAGGAAGTGCCCCGGGCGGCCCGGCAGATCCGCTCCAACCTGAAGGCTCCGCTGCCCCTGAGCTTCATCAATTACGGCAAGGCCGGCTTCGGCGGCTTCGCGGAATATTATCCGACGGACGGCAAGGCGGCCTTCGCCTCGGTCGCGGACCCGGCCCTGCAGTCGGAGCTCGATTCCTCCGCGCGCGAGGCGGCTCGGGCGATGAAGGGCCTGGCCGACTGGCTCGAGGCGCAAAGGCCGAACGCCACCCAGGATTTCGCGCTCGGCGCCGACAAGTTCGCCCAGATGCTTCGAGATACCGAGATGGTCGACATTCCGCTTGCCGAGCTCGAGGCGATCGGCCGGGCGGATTTGAAGCGCAACCAGGACTCGCTTCGAGCCGCCTGCTCGACCTATGCCCCGGGCGCGACGCTTCAGGCCTGCATGAACAAGATGGCGGCCAACAAGCCGAAGGGCGGCGCGGTCCAGGCCGCGCGGGCCCAACTGGCGGGCCTCAAGCGCTTCATCGAGGAGAAGGACCTGGTCTCCATCCCCGGCACCGAGGAAGCGAAGGTCGAGGAATCGCCGCCCTACAACCGGCAGAACTTCGCCTATATCGATATTCCCGGGCCCTATGAGCGCGGCCTTCCGTCCGTCTACTATATCGCCCCGCCCGATCCTTCCTGGCCGGCGGAGGTGCAGGCCGGCTTCGTCCAGGGCGAGGCGGCCCTGCTGTTCACATCGATCCACGAGGTCTGGCCGGGCCATTTCCTCAACTTCCTCCACTCCAACCGATCGCCTTTCACCTTCGGCCGGGTCTTCGTCGGCTACGCCTTCGCGGAAGGCTTCGCCCATTATACCGAGGAGATGATGTGGGACGCGGGGCTTCGGGCCGGCGACGTCGAGACCCATATCGGCCAGATCTCCAACGCCCTGCTCCGCGACTGCCGCTATTTGTCGGCGATCGGGATGCACACCGGGCGGATGACCCAGGAGCAGTCGAGGCGGATGTTCCTCGACCAATGCTACCAGGACGAAGGCAATGCGAGACAGCAGAGCGCCCGGGGCACCTACGATCCCGCCTATTTGAACTACACGATGGGCAAGCTGCTGATCCGAAAGCTGCGCGAGGACTGGACTCGGCCGAAGGGCGGCCGGGCGGCCTGGAAGCAATTCCACGACCGGTTCCTCAGCTATGGAGGCCCGCCCATCCCGCTGGTGCGGGCGCAGATGATGGGGGGAAGCGCGAAGGCGGCGTTCTAGAGCGTCGTCGCTTCAGGTCGAACCACCGGTCATGCCGGAGGAGCTGGTATCGAGGGTTCCGCCGAGCGAGACCGATGACGAATATTCGCCGACCCGTCAGTCCGGCCGTGAGTGATAGGTCACCCGCCAGGGATCGGAACTCTCCGTAAACCCCTCGGGCAGATATTTGGCGAGCTTCTGCAGATCGCCGTAATCGTAGTGCAGGTCGTCGGGCACGGGGACTCGCTTCGCCTTGAAGAGGATCGAGAACTCATTCGATCCGCGGATGAACCTGGCGTCGGAAAGATCCACCCCGCACAGCACGACGTTGTAGGCGAGGAGCCCCGGCGTCCAGAGCGTGACGTGGCCGCCCCACAGGTTGCGGTGCGGGTCGGGGACGGTGATGCACACATGGCCGTCCTCAGCGCAGGCCTGGACGAGCCGTTCGATGAAGGCGCCCGGGTTGCGCTGATGCTCGAGGATGTGGGACGCCCAGACCAGATCGTACTTCACCGGACTGTCGTAGCTGTTGAAGTCGGCATAGATGACTTCGAGGCCCTCGTTCTCCGCATTTTCGGCATAGATCGAGGTTCCGAAATCGATGCAGGTGACCTTGC
>DASVUW010000306.1:0-2567 GCA_036386845.1 Allosphingosinicella sp.
AAGGCGGCCGCCTTCACCGGCGAGGGCCGCTACAAGGGCTGGCTGATGCGGATCGCCTGGCGCACCTTCCTGATGGACTCGCGCGGCCGCGGCCGCCGCCTCCCCGAGCATAAGGGGACCGGCGAGCCGCCCGAGCAGGCCGACCGGAGCGACGCCGAGCGCGACCTCATCGTCGAGGACGCGCTCGGCCGCCTGAAGCCCGAGGATCGCGCCGCCGTCGTCCTATGCCTGGTGCTCGGCCATTCGCACGGCGAGGCCGCGCAGATACTGGACATGCCGCTCGGAACCCTGAAGACCCGGGTCGCCAGGGGCAGCGCGAAGCTGCTCGAGCTGCTTGGAGACGAACATGACTCCGACGCCTGACCGGCTCGCCCGCCTCGCCCGCCGGCTCGCCTTGCCGGATCGAGCGCCCGACGAAGCCTTCGTCGCCCGGGTCCGGCTTGCCCGAAGCGCGGCCGACCTCGCCCGCGAGGCCGAGCGGAGCCGGCGCGAGCAGCTCCTGGTCGAGGTCGGCGGGGGCGCCGCGCTTCTCCTCGCCGCCGCCCAGCTCGGCCCGATCGGCGAGCAGGCCGCGGCGCTCCTCGCCCCCCTCGCCACCGGCCTCGGCGGCCTCGGCGGACTCGCCCTTTTCGCCCTCGCCGCCGCGACGATGCTCTCCACCCTCGCCGGCGATCGCGAAGGCCTGGCCTAGCCCCTCCCCTTCCTCCCCTCCCTGCAAGGGAGGGGCCGGGGGTGGGTCCGCCGAAGGCGGCCGAAACTCCGAGTCAGAAGCGGTCTCGCTACGCTCGCCTACCCACCCCCGCCCCTCCCTTCCCGGGAGGGGAGTTGAGCCCCGTCAATCTCATATCCAGAATCTCTATTCCTCTTTTGTTCTCTTTGTGTTCTAACTCCTGACGCGACGCCGATTCGCGGCCCGCCTTGAGGAGAACGCGCCATGTTGATCTTGCCGGTCATAATTCGCGCACGCACGATCCCTGCAATCCCTCCTGCGTATCAAGGTTTCGGATTGGAGGGCCAAGCTTGAAGATGTGCTGACCTCTGCAACAGGCAATGATGTATCCACCTTGGGTCTAGTCCGTTTCGGCAGCCACCAAGCCAGCCACCAGCGGAAAAGAATTCTCCGTTCGTGCAAGCTTTGAGGACAATCCTGCTCGAATCGGGATGAAAGAGCGATATTATCTCGGTTCGGCAGTTGCCGTGATCTTCACGGAAAGCTCTGAACCCGTCGTTCGAAAGGCTTAGCCGCGGCCTTCAGGTGTGATTCGCGCCGTCACTGTCGTGCAACCAAAACGACGACCAGTAAGACGCTGCCAGTTTGCTGTCTCCTCTGTCGGCCAACGCTGATTAGCTGGCCGCAGCAGTGAGTCGAGTCAGCGGCCTTGCCGAGCGGCAAGCATCGGCGTAGTCCCGTTTCGCGCTCTAATCTTGATCGTGATGAGCGCCCGCACTCGCGGTGAACACAGGCACCGGCTTCGGTCGGGTGGCCTGCGGAATACAAGACCTTCGGGGAACACGCAGGGCGCGGTTCCCTGTGTTCACGCGCGATCAACCGCCCGGCTTGTCGGGCGCAGCGGTGACGTGACGCAGGGGAGCCGTATGCAAGACGAGGCCGAAGAGCCCGCCATCGAAACAAATCGCAAGCCCACTCGGGCGGAGGTCCTGCTCGTGGCAGCGGCCTGGGGGCTGCTCGCCGTCACGCTCTTCGCGGCGCTCCGGCTCTGGTCCGGTGGCTCCCATTAGGATTCCCTTGTCCCCGCCCGTCGGCAGAATGGCTTCCTCTGCGAGGCGGGGGCGGGGGCCGGAGCGTAGGACCACGGGCGTTCCGGCCCCCATAATCTCGCTCGCCTCGAGGTTCCTTCTGCTGTCGGTGTGGAGCCGGGAGACCGGTTTCGAGGTCGTCGTGGCGGGAGGCGAAGCGACCAAGGAGGCCCGCTTGAGGGCCTGCCGGCCGGACGGGGCCGAAGGCTGGCGCTGGATGCCCGACGAGGATTCGAACCTCGATTGACGGAGTCAGAGTCCGCTGTCTTACCGTTAGACGATCGGGCAGTGCGCGCCGCGAGATAGGACCCGCCCTTCCGCGGGTCAAGGGCGGCGGCGCGCGCCTACTCGGCGGGCACGGCGGCGGGCGGAGCCGGGCGCCGGGCGATCGTCCGGACGAGGCGCGGCAGCGGAGCGTTCCGGTCCATCCAGGCGGCATATTCGCGGTAGGCGGGATCGGCCGACAGATGCCGCTCCTCGGTCCGCGCCCGCCAGTAATAGACTCCGGCGACGAGGGCCATGACGAAGCTGTTGCGGATCATGTCGGTCATGTTGCCCGTGGTGGCGAAGAAAGGCAGGGTCGCGAGCCACCAGAACAGGTTCTTGGACACGTAGGCAGGATGCTTGGTCCAGGCGTAGGGGCCGTGGGTCAGGATCCCGCGATGGGTAAGGTTCGAGAAGCGGATCCCGAACGCCACCGTCGCCCAGGCATAGACGCCGGTGAGCAGGACGAGGAGCGCGCCCGTGATCGTGAGCAGGAGCGGCTGGCCATCCATCCAGTGAGTCCATTCCGCCGTACCCATGTGGTA
>DASVUW010000307.1:0-4588 GCA_036386845.1 Allosphingosinicella sp.
GGAAGCGCTCCTCGCTTCGGCGAAGCTCCTCCTCGGCCGCGCGGCGCTCGGTGAGGTCGCGGGTGACCTTCGCGAATCCGACCAGCTTTCCCTCCGGGTCCCGGATGGGGTCGATGACGACGTTGGCCCAGAAGCGGGTGCCGTCCTTGCGGACCCGCCAGCCCTCCGCCTCGAATCGCCCTTCCCGTTCCGACGTCTCAAGGGCGATCCTTGGGATCCCCCGTTCGAGCTCCTCGGGCGTGTAGAAGCGCGAGAAATGCTGGCCGATAATCTCCTCGGCCTCATAGCCCTTGAAGCGGCGGGCGCCCGCGTTCCAGCTCGTCACCACGCCCGTGGGATCGAGCATGTAGATGGCGTAATCGGTCACGCTCTGGACGAGCAGCTCGAATCGGCTGGTGCCGGTGCTATGTTCCGCATCCGTCATGGCGCGGCCCTATGCCTCAAGAGGTCAGGCGCTGTAACGAAAAAATCTGCTTCACTGTAGCGACCGGCTTTCCACCCTTCAAAAGCGAGCCCCTCCCCTTCAGGGGTGGGGCTTTGCCTCCGCGCACTTCGCGAGGCTAGGGCTTCGCCCGCCCGCCCAGGAAAGCATCGACGTCTCGCGCGAAGCGTTCCGGATCCTCGACGAACATGAAATGGCCGCGCCCTTCATATTCGAGAAGCCGGGCGCCGGGCACCTTCGCGACGAAGCTCCGGACCGGCTCGACCGCCGCCTGGAAGTCGCTCGCGCCCTGGATGGCGAGCAGGGGCATGGTCAGCCGGCCATGGCGCTCGAAACGATAGTCCAGGAGGCCCTTCCCCAGAGCGCCGAAAATCTCTCCGGTATTGTACATCCCGTCGGTCTTGTCGGTTTCGTCGACCAGCTTCATAATGGCGGGGTCGGGATACATGTTGCCGTTGATGAAGTCCCGTCCGGCCGCGAAGATATGGCAGCGTCGGGGCGAGCCTTTCGGCAGCTCGGCGACCGCCTTGGCATATCTTTCCGGGTCGACCTTCTCGAGCCGGGCGCAGGCGAGATCGAGCATCGCCGGGAAGTCGACGACGGCTCCGGACAGGACGAGATGCGAGACCCGCTCGGGATATCGGGCCGCATATTCGAGAGCCAGGAGGGTCCCGAAGCTATGGCCGACGAGCGCGATCCGGTCGACGCCCCACAGGCGGCGGAGCTGCTCGAGATCGTCCACCATCAGCGGAATCGAATATCGCTTGGCCCAGTGCTTCTCGGAGCGCCCGCTGCCGCGCTGGTCGAGATAGATCATCCGCCGGCTTCGCTCGAGATGCGGTCCGGCGAACTTGGCGAAGGTCTGACTCCCCTGGCCAGGGCCGCCGTGAAGGAAGACCACCGGAATCCCCTGCTTCCGGCCGGCCACCCGGTACCAGAGGCGGACTCCGTTCACGACCTGATCGTGGGCGCCTGGAGCGAGCGGAGGGGCGGCGCGCTTTGCCGGGGCCGCGGCGGCGGCGACGGGGAGAGCCAGGAGTGCCAGGGCCATCAGTCCGATGATGCGCATAAGCCGTTCCCCCGAGAGGATTCGCCTCGTCTTGTCGCACCGGCGGCGGATGTCCGCAATCGGCCGCGTCGATTCACGGCGCACTATCTGCTCGAGGGAAAACACGCGTTCGCGGAGGACCCCGTTGATCGCGACCTTGAAAAGCTGGCATCGAGCCGACGATGCGAGATCCCGTCCGAATGGCTGTCTGCCGCCCGATGATCCGGTCCGCCCGGACGGCCGACATTGAGGCCATGCACGCGCTGCGCCTCCGCGTTCTGGAAAATGCGCTGTCCGATCCGCAGCGGGTCACCGAGGATTCCTATCGCCCTTATCTTGCCAAGGGCGCCGCCTGGGTCGCGGAGACGGAATCCGGCCTTGCCGGCTTCGCCATCCTCGACGTCCCCGGAGGTACGGTCTGGGCGCTGTTCGTCGTGCCCGAGGCGGAGGGGAAGGGCGTCGGGCGGGCGCTCCACGCGCGGCTGCTCGAAGGCGCCGCCGAGCATGGGCTGACGCGTCTTTCGCTCACCACCGCCCCCGGCACCCGAGCGGAGCGCTTCTATACCGAAGCCGGCTGGACTAGGGCCGGTATTGCGGAAGCGGGCGAGCTGTCCTTCGGGATGGATTTAGCCAGGCGATGAGCGAAGGAGAAAATCGGTGATGCAACGTTGGCAATCGGCGGCCGTTGGGGGCTTCATGAGAAGAACGATGCTCGCCGCCGCCACACTCCCGCTATTGCTCGCAGGCTGGAGCGCTCCCGCCGCGGCCCAGGAGAAAGAAGAAACGGAGAAGAAGGAACCCCGCCGGATCAGGGTCGGGGTCGGCGCTCAGCTCGTCCCGAGCTATCCCGGCGCCGACGACCACAGCCTCAGTCCGCTCGTCGACGTCTCGATCGCCCGCGGTTCGAAGCCTTTCGACTTCGAGGCGCCGGACGAAAGCTTCGGACCCTCGCTGATCAGCGCAGGCGGGCTGGAAATCGGGCCGGCCCTGAACTTCGAGGGAAGCCGGACGGCGAAGGACGTCGGAGCCGATCTCGACAAGGTGCCATTCACCTTCGAGGCCGGCGCATTCGTCGAATATGAGTTCAGCTCGAAATTCCGATTTCGGGCCGAGGCCCGAAAGGGCCTGGGCGGGCATGACGGCTGGACCGGCCAGGCCGGCGCCGATTTCGTCGCCCGCGACGGAGACGAGTGGCTGTTCTCGATCGGGCCTCGAATCACGGTATCGGACGGCCGCTATCACCGCGCCTATTTCGGAGTGACCGCGCCCGAATCGGTCCGGACCGGCCTTGCCGTCTACCAGCCGGGCGGCGGGATCCAGGCGGTCGGAGCCACCGCGGGCTTCCTCACCCAACTCTCCGAGCGCTTCGGCCTCTACAGCTATGCCAAATACGACCGGCTCGTCGGCGACGCCGCGGATTCGCCGGTGGTGCGCAGCTTCGGGTCCCGGAACCAGCTTTCCGGTGGCCTGGCTTTGACCTACACCTTCGGCGGCGGCTCTAAGTAGCCGGGTACCGTGCGCAAGTCGCTGTCGATGGATGGCGAGCCGTGGAAACACCGCGGCGATTGACCTCTGCGGCCGCATTGTGGATGTATCCTCATCCGCAGTCGGATCAAATGGGGGCCGGAGTCTCGTGTTCGCACGCTCCGGCCCCCGCCCCCGCCGGAGGAAGCCAAATCAACCGGCGGGGGCACCTGAACCGACGGCGAGCCACTACCAAATGCCGAGGCCGGCCAGAAGCGCGAAGCCGCCGGTCGGTCCGTAATGGCTGAATCTCGGCGCGCGCCGAGCTGCGCCCCGGGCTTGGCGATTTCCGCCAACTTTTGGGAAGCTACTTCGCGCCGAGCCTCGCGCCGCGCCATCGGGCATGGCCTAAGTCCCTGTAAAAGCTGAACCCGGCAAAACTGGCACGCCTCGTGCTGAAGGTCTTGCATCTACGCCTTAGGAGCTAGTGATGCAGACTTCCCAACCTTCCGTTTTCGCCCGCGACCACACCTTCTTCGGAGTCTGCGAGGCGCTGGGCGAGGACCTCGGGTTCAGCCCCGTCTTCCTCCGCCTGGCGTTCGCCGTGGGCTTGTTCCTCAGCCCGGTGGCGGTCATCGCCGCTTATGCGGGGCTCGGCGTCCTTGTCGCCTTCACCCGCTTCGTAGCGCCAGACCCGCGCCCCGCGCCGGCGGCGGAGCAAGAGGCCGCGCCGGTCGCGGCCGACCGCGCCGAGGCGCAGGCTGAGCCGGAGATGGCGCTGGCCGCCTGACGAAACGCGGTAGCGGCAGTCGAAGTCCGTCATCCCGGACTTGGTCCGGGATCATGAGCACCGCGGCATGAATGTCCCCGCTGCCCGTGCTGATGGATACCGGCTTTCGCCGGGATGACGGCGCAGTTCCGCCCCTTCCGCCCCGAACAGCCTTTCCGCCGCCCTAACGGGGCGTAAACCGGGTTTTTACGGCATTGATATAGGTCAGGCCTTCAGGGTGGTTCGGGAACCGCCCGGGGAGGGCCAAATGGCTTCAGCATCGGTTGAGACTGCCGGCGGCCCGAAGACGGGTGCGCTGCTGATCGAGCGGCTCGCCGAGCATGGCAGCGCCGCCCATCCCTATGCGACCAGCGCCCGGCTGCTGAAGGCTCCGACGGCCGGCCGCGACCTAGCGGACCTCATCCATTATCTGTGCGTCCTCCACGGCCGCTATCCAGGTCTGATCGACCATGCGGCGACCCGGGTCGTCGAGCCCGACGCCCGGGCCTGGCTGACCAACGCGACTTGCGCCTTCGCCGGCGAGCGCGCCTATCTCGCCCGGCTGTGCGTCGCCGCCGGGCCGGTGCCGAGCACTCCGGGGGCAGGGGGAACCGACTCCACCGTGATCGGCCAGCGCCACGCGATGGAGACCCTCGCTCTGTCCGAGCGGCGCGGCTGCGCGTTCGGAGCGGCCCTGGCCCTGGTGCTCGACTGGGCCGCGATCCGCACCTGTCTCGACTCCGCCGCCTCGCGCTTCGGGGTCGAATCGCCAGCTTATCCCGCCGCAGAGCGGGAGGCGATCGCCCGCCTCGCTGACGATTACGGCTCCGAGCCGCAGGTCCAGCGGGCGCTTCTGTTCGGGGCG
>DASVUW010000308.1:0-2826 GCA_036386845.1 Allosphingosinicella sp.
CGTGTCGAGTCGGATCACGAGCACTGCCAGCTCGACGAGGCCGATGATGAGCGGCTGCATGAAGGCGAGCGAGCGGCCTTCTCCGGACCGAAGGAGCGAGGCGGCGAGCGCAAGTCCGACGGCGAACAGGCCGGCGGCGAGCGCGTCCCCCGCCGATCCGAAGATCAGGAAGCCGGTCCAGACGAAGCTCAAGGCCACCGAGCCGGCCGCCAGCCAGCCCCAGCCGCGCTTCCACGCCAGATAGAAGATCGCCGCGTCGAGCAGCGCGATATAGGCCAGGATCGGCAGCGCCCCCCCTTCCGGATCGCCCGCGAGCCAGGGCGTCAGGAAGCCGCCGACCATGCCCATCACCGCCGTCGGCGCACCGTGCCTGAGCGACAGCGCCAGCGCCGCCGCGCTGATCAGAAGCATCAGCGCGGAGGCCGTCCTTCCGCCGATCTGCCCATAGAGGAACCAGCTTCCATAGGCCGTCGCGTAGAGGACGGCGATTCCGGCGCCGACCAGCGCCTGGGCGACCCGGGGCTCGTCGGCGAGGAAGCCCCGCGTTCGCGCATATTCCCCGGATGCGAGCAGGATGAGCCCGAACAGGGCGGCTGCCGCCATTCGAAGCTCCGGAGTCACGAGCCCGATCTCGATCGTGTGCCGAATCAGGAAGAAGCCGGCGACGACGAGCGCGATTCCGCCGATCCAGATCAGGAGGCGCCCGCCGACGAGCTGCTCGAAGAGGCTTGCGAGGGTCTCGCGCCCCGGCGGCGGCGGGGCGATGCCTCCCTCCTCGCCGGATACGTGATCCTGGTCGGCGACTCCGGCCGGGCTTCGGCGCACCGCGCCGATCTCCTTCTCCAGCCGGGCGACCCGCGCGAGGAGATAGAGAAAGGCGACGAACAGGCCGAGGAGGCCGAGGAGGAGAATGAGCTCCATCGCCCGCGACGCTAGCCGCACGCCGCATCCCTGTCAGCGCCCAATCGCGAGGCGGAAGTTTCGGAAGGTTCGGAAAGTTCAGCTTCCTAAGGTAAGAAAACTTCCGCCGGCGACTCTTCAAGCGGAAGGCACCGCGGGCTCGCCTTCCCGGTCTGCGGAGTCGCGCAAGGCGCGCCTGGCCTGCTGGACTGCGTCGATGACCCCCGGCGCCGCAGCCAGCACGACCGGAAGCGCTCTCACGAGCCGTTTCAGAAACGACCTTCTTTTCGATGGCATGTCTTTTCCTTCCAACGACCGGGATGATCCGGACAGGGAAGAACATAGCACGAACGCTGAGAATAGGAAAATTCTTTGCGATCACTCCGTCGTTCCGGCGAAGGCCGGAATCCATAAACACGGCGGGTCGAGTTTCCGTCCGACGGTGTTCATGGATGCCGGATCAAGTCCGGCATGACGGGTTCGACGCTTCGATTGCAACCTACCTCCCACCCTCCCATATCGCCGCCGACCAAAAGCGGGAGCATCTGATGGAAAGCTGGCACGGCACGACGATCCTGGCGGTGCGCAAGAACGGCCGCGCCGTCATCGCCGGCGACGGCCAGGTGACGCTGGGCCAGACCGTGATCAAGCCCAACGCCCGCAAGGTCAGGCGCCTCGGCGACGGGAGCGTGATCGGAGGATTTGCGGGAGCGACGGCCGACGCCTTCACCCTTTTCGAGCGGCTGGAACGGAAGCTCGAGCAGCATCACGGGCAGCTCATGAGGGCCGCCGTCGAGCTCGCCAAGGATTGGCGCACGGACAAATATCTGAGGAACCTCGAGGCGATGATGATCGTCGCCGACAAGGAGGTGACCCTGGTCCTGACCGGCAATGGCGACGTCCTCGAGCCTGGCTCCGGAGTTGCGGCGATCGGCTCCGGCGGCAATTTCGCCCTCGCCGCGGCGACCGCCTTGCTCGATTACGAGGAGGATGCGGAAACCCTCGCCCGCAAGGCGATGAGGATCGCGGCCGAGATCTGCGTCTACACCAACGGCAATCTGACGGTCGAGTCGCTGGAGAGCGCGAATTGAGCTGGACGGTCGAACGGCTGGACTGGACCGACGAGCCGCTCGGCGAGATCGAGCTTCCAAAGCGGGCGATGCGCTTCCGCTCGGGCTTCGGATCCGGGCTGTCGCGCCGGAGCGGCGACCCGCCCGGCGTGGTCTGGGCCGCCGGGGACCGGGGTCCGAACATCAAGGTGAAGACGGCGGTGGAGCTTTACGGGCTCGACCGGCTCGGGGACCTGGGCAGCGAGGAGGGCGCGAAGATCATGCCGCGGCTCGATCTCGGCCCGGCCATCGCCGAGATTCGGGTCGCCGAGGGCCGGGTCGAGCTGGTCCGCACCCTTCGGATCAGCGACTCCGAGGGCCGGCCGGTGTCCGGCCTGCCGGTGCCGGGAGGCCCGCATACGCGCCACGAGCCGGCTTTCAACCTGGACGGCCGGAAGCTGCCGCCCGACCCGTCAGGCCTCGACACCGAAGGCATTGCCGCCCTGGCCGACGGAGGTTTCTGGGTAAGCGACGAGTTCGGGCCGTCGCTGGTCCGGCTCGACTCCGAAGGGCGCGTGCTGAAGCGCCTGGTTCCGGAAGGGACCGATCTCGAAGGCGCCGCCTATCCGGTGGAAGCGCGCCTTCCGCCCATCGCGGCCCGGCGCCAGCTCAACCGCGGCTTCGAAGCCATCGCGCTCTCGCCCGATGGCCAGTGGCTCTTCCTCGCCTTCCAGAGCCCCCTCGCCCACCCGGATGAGGCGGCTCACGCTCAGGCCCGCCACGTCCGGCTGTGGCGCCTCGACGCCTCGACCGGCGAGGTCGCCGCGCAATATCTCTACCCGCTAGATCCGCCTGAATCCTTCCTTCGGGACGGGGC
>DASVUW010000309.1:0-15961 GCA_036386845.1 Allosphingosinicella sp.
GTTCATCCCGATGGACTCACGTCCTTCTCCCTCCAGGGGAGAGGGACAGCGGAGCGAAGCGACGCAGGGTGAGGGCGCGGACGCCGTACCCCCTCACCCCAACCCCTCTCCCCTACAGGGAGAGGGGCTAAGAGCGACCGCCCTTCGCGCCATCGACGAGACTCGCTGGGTGCCGGAGAAGTCGAAGAACCGGATCCGCGCCATGGTCGAGGGGCGGCCGGACTGGGTGATCAGCCGGCAGCGCGCCTGGGGAGTCCCGATCGCGCTCTACGTGCACAGGAAGACGGGCGAGTATCTGCGCGACGCGGTGGTCAACTCGCGGATCATCCGCGCCTTCCACGAGGGCGGAGCCGACGCCTGGTTCGGGGCCGACCACCAGGCGCTGCTCGGCAACGGCTACAGCCTCGAGGATTACGAACCGGTCACCGACATCCTCGACGTCTGGTTCGACAGCGGTTCGACGCACAGCTACGTGGTCGAGGCGCGCTACGGCGAGGGCGTTCGGGCCGATATCTACGTCGAAGGCTCCGACCAGCATCGCGGCTGGTTCCAGTCGTCGCTGATGGAAAGCTGCGGGACGCGCGGCCGGGCCCCCTACGAGGCCGTCCTCACCCACGGCTTCGCGCTCGACCAGAACATGCGCAAGATGTCCAAGAGCCTCGGCAACACGGTCGATCCGCTTGCCGTGCTCAAGGAGAGCGGCGCCGACATCCTTCGCCTGTGGACCGCCTCGACCGACTATTTCGAGGATGTCCGGATCGGCAAGGAGGTGCTCGCCACCACCACGGACGCCTATAGGAAGCTGAGGAACACCTTCCGCTACCTGCTCGGAGCACTGGCCGGGTTCGACGAGGCGGAGAGGGTGGCGCCCAGCGAGATGCCGGAGCTCGAGCGCTGGGTCCTTCACCGCCTCGCCGAACTCGACTCCGAGCTCAGGGAGGCAACTGCGGGGTTCGAGTTCAACCGCTACGTGCGCCTCATCTCCAACTTCGCCAACGACGACCTCTCGGCCTTTTTCTTCGATATCCGCAAGGACAGTCTCTATTGCGACTCGCCTTCGTCGCCCAAGCGCCGCGCCTGTCGCACCGTGCTCGATACGGTGTTCCACGCCCTTGTCCGCTGGATGGCGCCGGTCCTGTGCTTCACGACCGAGGAAGTGTGGCAGACTCGATACCCGGAGGAGGGTGGCTCGGTGCACCTCCTCGAATGGCCGGAGATCGACGCCAGTTGGCGGGACGAGGCGCTTGGGGCGAGATGGGCTTTGATCCGGGCCACTCGCGAGCGCGTCACGGAAAGCATCGAGCCGCTTCGGCGCGAGAAGGTCATCGGCTCGAGCCTCGAGGCGAAGGTGCTCTACCCCGCAGTCCAGGCGGGTCTGCTCGACGCCGAGCTGGACCAGCTCGCCGAAATCTACATCGTCTCGGAGGTCGCGGCGGGCGAAACCGACAGCCTCGAGGTGACGAAGTCCGATTATCTGAAATGCGGCCGCTGCTGGCGGCTGCTTCCGGAAGTAGAGGAAGACGGGGGCCTGTGCGCCCGCTGCGAGGGGGTTGTGAATGGCTGATCTGTCCGGCGATGGCGAACGGATGAGGAAGAATCGCAAGGTGGGCCTGTCGGTCGCCGCCTCGATCTTCCTCGTCGACCAACTGGTGAAATGGGTGGTGACCTATCCGCTTCAGCTGCCGCATCGGATGACCGTCGAGGTCCTGCCATTCTTCACCCTTCGCTGGCTGAAGAATACCGGCGTTTCGATGGGCCTTCTCAACGCGGGCAGCGAGCTCGGCCGCTGGCTTCTCGTCGGCTTGACCTGCGCCATCGCCGCCTTCGTCGCCTTCTGGATGTGGAAGGAGAAGCGCCGCGACGATGCGGTGGCGCTCTCGCTGGTGCTCGGCGGGGCGCTAGGCAACATCCTCGACCGGGTCCGGCTGGGCTATGTCGTCGACTATGCCGACCTGCATTTCGGCGACATCCACCCCTTTTTGGTCTTTAACGTCGCCGACGCTGCCATTACCATCGGCGTCCTGCTATTGCTGGTCCGCGCGCTGCTGACGCGCGACCGGAAGGTTCCCGAGGAGGAAAAGTGACTATGCGTATTGTGAAGCCGGGGCGTATCGTGAAGCTGGGCCTTGCCGCCTGCACGGCCACCCTGGTGCTGGCGGGCTGCGGAACCGGAGGAATCGCCGGCCGCGAGCGGCCCGACGAGTTCGCGGTCACCCGCAACCAGCCTCTGGTCATCCCCCCCGATTACGCTCTGACTCCGCCGAGGACCGGTGAGCCGACCCCGGTCGGAACGGACGCGCGCACCCAGGCGCTCGACGCCCTGTTCGGCGGACCGGCGCCACGCAGCCAGAGCGAACGCTCGATGCTGAACTCGGCCGGAAGCGACCGGGTCGCCATCGGGGCCCGTTCGGTCGCCGGCGATCCGGGAACCAACGTCGTCGACAAGGGCGCCGTCACCCAGGCGATCGTCGCCGCACCGGCGGGCGCGGGGCGGGATTCGACGGTGACGACTCCGCAGTAAACTCGTCGTCCCAGCGAAGGCTGGGACCCCAGGGGGCGAAGGGCTCCGAGTTTTTCACCCACCGGGGCCCCAGCCTGCGCTGGGGCGACGGGCTCTTCTCAACTCTTCCTTAGCCCGATCCCTTTATGCTGCCGCGCATGACGCAGCAGCAGCCGCCTTTCTATGCTCCGGGCCTGGCCGATGCCGGCGCCCAGATCGCTCAGCTCCGGCAGGTGCTTGCGCTGGTGGAGGAGATGGCGGGCCGAGCCTCGCTGTCCCCCGGGGACGAGGTGCTCGACGAGGCCGCCCGGATCAGCGCCGCCTATGCGCGCGCGCTTCCGATTGACCAGAAACGCTTCGACTCTCTTGCGGCGGAGACCGCCCGCTGGGCCGCTGCCGGGGTCGGAGCGCTGCTCAAGCTCGACGAAGCCGGAATGCCGGTCCGCGCCGCCGCCGAGCGGCTTGCCGACGAGCTCGACAAGGGCCTGGCCGAGCTGGCTCGGCGCCTTCCCTAAAGCATGATCTCCGCCACCAGCCGGCCGACGGCGGCATGGGCGGCGAATCGGACGGGGCGATCGGCGGTGCCTCCGCTTTGGTAGCAGGCGACGACGATGGGCGGCTTGCCGGAGCGCCAGGCGATTGCGACGTCGTTGACGGCCCCATTGGCGCCGGTTCCGGTCTTGTGGCCGACCAGCCAGGGCGGGGCCGGGAATCCGGCCTTGAGCCGGTCGGCACCGGGGACCGATTTGGTCAGCCAGGTTGAAAGGTGCCTTCGCGACTGCTCGGAGAGCTTGTCGCCGAGCACGAGGGCGCGAACCAGGCCGGCCATGGCGGCGGGGCTGGTCGTGTCGCGCGGGTCGCCCGGCAGGTTCGAGTTCAGCTCCATCTCGAAGCGGTCGAGCCGGGTGACGGGATCGCCGCAGGCGCGGATGAAGCGGGTAAGCGCTTCCGGGCCGCCGATTCGGCGGAGGAGCATGTTCGCGGCGCTGTTGTCGCTGAGCTCGACGATGGCCGAGCAGAGCCGAACGATCGAGAGCCTTCCCTCGTCCCGATACCGGTCGATCGCCGGCGAATTGTCGAGCGATCTGCCCGGCGGAATGGCGAGCTTCTCATCGAGCGACATCTCGCCGGAATCGACCCGGGCGAGCACGGCGGCCGCCAGCGGAAGCTTGAAGGTCGAGGCCATGGAATAACGGGACGCGGCGTCGAAGCGAAGCTCGCGGCCCGAGCCGGTGTCGATCGCCGCGACCCCGAGCCTGCCGCCTGGGCCCAGCGTGGCTCGGATCGCCTCG
Source organism: Allosphingosinicella sp. (assembly GCA_036386845.1). Taxonomy (GTDB): domain Bacteria; phylum Pseudomonadota; class Alphaproteobacteria; order Sphingomonadales; family Sphingomonadaceae; genus Allosphingosinicella. Next base: position 3,793 of record DASVUW010000309.1, read on the forward strand.
AGGCGCTTTCGGGCATCGATCGCCGCCTGGGCGAGTGCGGAGTCCCTGGCCGGTTCGGAGGGCCGGCAGCCGGCGGCCAGGCCGGCGCAGACGCCGGTGGCGAGAAAGGTTCTTCGGTCGATCACCGTCCCTGCATGTTATGGGACCCGCCGGGCATCCGCACCGTCAGATTTTCCAAGGCCTCGCTCAAATGGATCTGGCAGGCGAGGCGCGAAGTGCGGGTGACCCGGGCGGCGAGATCGAGCAGATCTTCCTCCTCCTCGCTGGCCGGCGGAAGCTTGGCGAAATCCTCGGCGGCGAGGATGACATGGCAGGTCGAGCAGGCCATCTGGCCCTCGCACGTGCCTTCGAGCGGCTGGCCGTGCGCTTGCGCGAGGTCGAGAAGCCGCTCGCCGGGCGCCCCCCTCACCTCCTGGATGTGGTTGCCGTCGGCGGAGACGAAGCGGACGAGGGTCACAGTATCTCGTCCAGCTGAAGGAGAGCGTAGCCGTCGATGATGGTGAGGGCGTCGAGCAATTGCTTCTCGGTGGTGTAGCGGCCGAAGCCGATGCGAAGGGTGGAGCCGGCCTCGCGGGCGGTCAGTCCGAGGGCGGCGAGGACATGGCTGGGCCGGCCGGAGCCGCTGGCGCAGGCCGAGCCCGCCGAGAAGGCGACCGAGCGGACCGCGGAGATCAGCCGGGCCGCGTCGACATCCTCGCGGCGGAGACTGAGATTGCCGCGATAGCGGTGCAGCAGGGAGCCGTTCACCGTCCAGTACGACATCACCTCGAGAGCCGTTTCCCAAAGTTGCTCGACATGCTCGCGATCCTGCTCGGCCAGCTCGACGAGCAGCCGCGCCGCCTCGCCGAAGCCCGCGCACAAGGCCGGAGAGAGCGTGCCCGAGCGAAGCCCGCCTTCCTGACCGCCCCCGTGAAGGAGGGGCTCCAGCTCGAGGCCCTTGCCGACCCACAGGGCGCCGATCCCCTTGGGGCCGTGCACCTTGTGAGCCGAGACGGCGACGAGATCGCATACCCCAAGCGGAAGTGGAACCCGGCCGAAGCCCTGGACCGCGTCGCAGAGGAAAAGGGCGCCCGCGCCACGGGCCAGAGCGCCGATCTCGGCGATCGGCTGGACGACTCCGATCTCGTTGTTGACCAGCATCGCGGCGACGAGGCCGGTGGGTTCGGCGAGCGCGGCTTCGACCGAGGCGAGGTCGACGACGCCGTCCCTGCCGACCGGCACGATTTCGACCTCGAAGCCCGAGCCGCCAAGATATTCGACGGTGTCCAGAACCGCGGCATGCTCGGTGGCGAGGGCGACTATCCGACGCCGGTCCCGCGGCAGGCGGGCGGCAGCGCCCTTCAGCGCCCAGTTGATCGCTTCGGTGGCGCCGGAGGTGAAATAGAGCCGCCCGCCGATCCCCTCCCCGCCCAGCGCCCTGACCACCCGGTCGCGCGCCACCTCGACGGCAGCGGCCGCCTCACGGCCCATTCGGTGGCTGCTGTGGGGATTGGCGAAGCCGGAATCGAGCCAGGGCCGCATGGCGGCGGCCGCTTCGGGCGCGAGCGGAGTCGTCGCCTGATAGTCGAGATAGATCGGACCGGTCACGCCGCCCGGCGTTTCCCGTACATGTCGCTCCACCGGTCGAGAAGCGCGTCGATGTCGCTCTCCCGAGTCTGCGGTCCGAAGCTGACCCGGATAACTTCGCGCGCGGATTCCTCCGGCCAGCCCATGGCGGTGAGCACGTGGCTGGTCTTGAGGCTGCCCGATGCGCAGGCGCTTCCGGCCGTGACGGCAATCCCGGCGAGATCGAGCTGCATCATCTGGGCGGCTCCAGGGACTCCGGGCATGCGGTAGCAGGCGATGGTTGCGATTCGGGGAGCATCGGCGGCGACGATCTGCCCCCCGGCGGCCGCGATGCCTTCGTCCAGCCGGGCGCGGAGCCGCTTCGCTTCGTCATACCAGGCGTGATCGGCCTCGCAGGCCGCGGCGAAGCCCATGATCGACGGCACCGCGGCGGTGCCGGGACGGAATCCGCCCTCCTGTCCGCCGACCGCCTCGAGGCTCGCCGCGTCCCGGATCAGGAGAGCGCCGATGCCGGGAGGACCGCCGAACTTATGCGCCGCGACGACGACGAAATCCGCTTCCGGAAGCGGAAGCTTTCCGGCGCTCTGCGCGCAGTCCGTGAGGAGCAGGCCGCCGGCGGCTTTGACGCGGGCATGAACGTCGGCGATCGGGTGGATCACCCCGGTCTCGTTGTTGACCGACTGGACCGCGACCAGCGGGGTCTCGGCGGGATCGAGCGCCCGGTCGAGATCGTCTAGATCGAGCGTTCCATCGGGATGCACGGCGATCTGCCGGGCCCCCGGCGCGCTTCGAAGGACCGCCGGATGCTCTACCGACCCGACGATCCGATCTTTCGCCCTCGCCCTTTCGAAGACGAGAGAGATTGCCTCCGTCGCACCGGAGGTGAAGACAAGGGTCGAGTCGGCGCCGAGCGCCGCCGCGATCCGCCGTCGAGCATCCTCGAGCTGAGCCCTTACCGCCCGACCCTCGGCATGGGGCGAGGACGGATTAGCCCATTTCCGGCACGCTTCCGCCATCGCCGCCGCCGCCTGGGGCAGGATCGGCGTGGTCGAGGCGTGATCGAGATAGATGCGGTCGGGCACGATTTCCCTTTCAAATTGCACGGCGGGCGCGCCTGCCTATATAGAACGGCATGCGCGCGGGGGCAGCCCCGCTCTTTCCTCCTAGCGATACGCAGGTGCAATGCCCGAAGTCATTTTCCCAGGTCCGGAAGGCCGTCTCGAAGGCCGGTTCAGCCCCGGCCCCCGGCCCCGCGCCCCCGTCGCTCTGATCCTCCACCCCCATCCGCAGGGCGGCGGGACGATGAACAACGGAATCGTCCAGGCGCTCTACAAGACCTTCGTCAGGCGAGGCTTCGCGACCCTGCGCTTCAATTTCCGGGGAGTGGGCAAGAGCCAGGGGGTGTTCGACAATGGGATCGGCGAGCTTTCCGACGCGGCCTCCGCCCTCGATTGGGTGCAGCAGGTCCATCCCGAAGCGGAGACGACCTGGATCGGCGGATTCAGCTTCGGCGCGTGGATCGGCATGCAGCTGCTGATGCGGCGGCCCGAGGTTCGCGGCTTCATCTCGATCGCCCCTCCCGCCAACATGTACGATTTCACCTTCCTCGCCCCCTGCCCCGCCTCCGGGATCATCATCCAGGGCGAAGGGGATGAGGTCGTGACCCCGAACGCGGTCCAAAAGCTCGTCGACAAGCTTCGTACCCAGAAGCACATCACCATCCATCACTCCACCATCCCGCAGGCGAACCACTTCTTCGTCAACGAGATGCCGCAGCTGATGAAGGCGGTGGACCAGTATCTCGACTTCAGGCTGGATCCGAGCTGCCCGATCCGGTGATCTAGGGTTAGTAGTCAATCGTCGGATTTGCCGGTGCGACCGAGTTTGCCTGCTATTCCAGCGTCATCCGGCGAAGGGCGGGATCAGCTCTGAGGCTGAAACGCGTTCGCCATGGCGGTAGGCCCTTCCTCACACCGTCCAGATCAGGACGTTGCCGAACATGACCGCGGCGGCGACCAGCATCAATATGCCCTGCCTGCGCTCCTTGCGCTTGATCAGCAGATAGAGCGCGCCGGCGATCAGCGCGAAGGCGGCGAGGACGAGGATGGAAAGGAGGGTCGCGGGGAGTCCGGTCATAGTCACGCTTGTGCCAGCCGCAGGCGCCGGAAAACAGTAGCTCGTTTTACGGAAGCTTAAGCACGGGGGCCTAGCTTCCCCATCCATGCCCGACGGACAAGCGAAACGGCAGCTGGACGAGGCTTTCGAGGGAATCGAGGAGTCGATCCTTCCGAGCCTGTCGCTGATGCTCGACACTCTTCTGGAAGCGGCGACGCTCGCCCGGCCCGGCCACGACGGCGAGGTCTTCGCCGCGGAGCTTCGGAACCTGGGGCTTCAGCTCGAGGCCCTGACCCGACAGGTCGAGGCCGTCTCCCCCGCCGGGAGGATTGATCCCGCCGGTTATCGGGCCGCCTCCGCCGCCTGAGCGCCGACGATGGCGGCGTAGAGCTCCGGATCGACGTTCCCGCCCGACACCACGACCACCGTCCGCCCGGTGACCGGGCCTGCTTTGCCGGCGAGCAGGGCCGCCAGCGCGACCGCTCCGCCCGGCTCGACGACGATTCGAAGGTGGCGGGCGGCGAAGGCCATGGCGACCTCGATCTCGGATTCGGTGACCCAGAGGCCGCTCGCGCCCGAGTCGCGAAGCGCTCCCAGCGTGAGCGGGGAGACCAGCTTCGTCTGGAGCGCGTCGCAGCGGGTGGGCGGGGCCGGCTCGAGGACTGGCACCGGTGCGCCCGCCTCGAGCGATCGGGCCATGTCGTCCCAGCCTTCGGGCTCGACCGTGACGACTTGCGACTCGGGCAGAGCAAGGGCGATCCCGGCCGACAGCCCGCCGCCTCCGCAGGGGACCAGGACCTGGTCCGGCGGGCCGCCGAGCTGGCCTGCGATCTCGACCCCGACGCTCCCCTGCCCTTCGATGACGTCGACATCGTCGAACGAGGGCACGAGGGCGGCCCCCCGAGCCTCGGCGAGCCGGCCTGCAATCTCCTCCCGGCTCTCGCTGGCTCGGTCGTAGGCGACGATCTCCGCGCCCGCCGCGAGCGTGGAGTCGCGCTTTACCGCAGGGGCGTCGGAGGGCATGACGATGGTCGCCGCGATGCCGAGACGGCGGGCGGCGATGGCCACGCCCAAAGCGTGGTTCCCGGATGAGAAAGCCACCACTCCGCGTCGCCGCTCGGCCTCGCTCAGGAGAAGCAGGCGGTTAGTCGCGCCTCGAAGCTTGAAGCTTCCGCCCTCCTGAAGGCACTCGGCCTTCACCCAAACGCGCGCGCCTCGCCATTCGAGCGGCAGCAAGGGTGTCTTGACGACATGGCTTCCGATGCGCTTTGCCGCAGCTTCGACACCCTTTGGCGTTGGCTTCCTCTCTGTCATCCAAACCTCTGGTTTCATGGGGGAAAAAGCAGGTCTTTACAGGGGGGCATGCGGCTCATATATCCGCCCCCGCTGCCCCATGGGGACTTCCAACAACCGCAAGGCAGCCTCGTCGTCAACTACCGCCTTTGGAGGTCCCTTGAGTTGCACAAGCATCATAGCGCGCTGGGGCTAGCTGTCGCCCCCGTCGGCACCGTCTCGGCCGCCGATATCGCCAAGAAGCGCCCGGTCCAGCCGGTCACGCTCATTCGCCCGCACGCCGCCGCGCGCGCCGCCCGCTTCTTCGTGGAGAAGTTTCCGGGCCGCTCGCTCTATGCGGTGAAGGCGAACCCGTCGCCGGACCTGCTCAGGCTCCTCTGGGACAACGGGGTGACTCATTACGACGTCGCCTCGATCGCGGAGGTGCGTTTGGTCGCCGAGACCCTGCCTCGGGCCGTCCAGTGCTTCATGCACCCGGTTAAGGCCGAGGAGGCGATTGCCGAAGCTTATGCGCTCGGCGTGCGCACCTTCTCGCTCGACACGATGGACGAGCTGGAGAAGATCGTCCGCGCCACCGGGGAGGCCAGCGATCTCAACCTGTGCGTGCGGATCCGGGTCTCCTCGGATCACAGCAAGCTCAGCCTCGCCTCCAAGTTCGGCGCCGAGCCGGACGAGATGAAGGAATTGCTTTTCGCAACCCGCCAGGCGGCGGACGCGCTCGGCATCTGCTTCCATGTCGGCAGCCAGGCCATGACCCCGGCCGCTTATTCGGAAGCGATGGAGCGGGTGCGCGCGGCGATCGTCGAAGCGGCCGTCACGGTCGATATCGTCGACGTCGGCGGTGGCTTCCCGTCGGTCTACCCCGGCATGGAGCCGCCGCCGCTCGAGGCCTATTTCGACGTCATCTCGCGCGCCTTCGAGAGCCTGCCCATCTCCTACTCGGCCGAGCTGTGGTGCGAGCCGGGCCGGGCGCTGTGCGCGGAATATGCGAGCCTTCTGGTCCGGGTCGAGAAGCGCCGGGGGGATCAGCTCTATATCAACGACGGCGCGTACGGGGCGCTGTTCGATGCCGCGCATATCGGCTGGCGCTTCCCGGTGAAGCTTCTTCGCGAGAAGGAATCGGAGCTGCGCGACATCGGCTTCAGCTTCTACGGGCCGACCTGCGACGATCTCGATCATATGGCGGGGCCGTTCCATCTTCCGGCGGACGTGGGCCCGGGCGACTATATCGAGGTCGGAATGCTCGGCGCCTATGGCTGCGCGATGCGGACGGCCTTCAACGGCTTCGGCACTGTCGCCAAGGTCGAGATGACGGACGACCCAATGGCGACTCTCTACGGCGAGGATGCCGCGGAAGTCGCTCGAAACAACGTGGTTAAGCTCTAGGCAAATCTCCCCTCCCTGAAAGGGAGGGGACGGGGGTGGGTCCGGCCGCAAGGCCGGGCCGACACCAGACCGGCGATAGGCTCGCTGCGCTCGCACCCACCCCTAACCCCTCCCTTGCAGGGAGGGGACGAGACGGGTTTCCGCGTCCCCTCAACGACGGCGGTTAACTGTGGAAGTGTGGAAACTGAGATGAACACCGAGACCAAGATCAACGACACCCGCAAGGCCGAGCTCCTGTCGAACGTGGTCGAGCATATCGACATCAAGAGCTTCGACGCTCGCCCGATCGTCGACGCGATGAAGAAGATGAGCTTCACCAGCCGGGATCTCGGCCGGGCGGCGGAGATCTACAACACGATGCTGGCCGACAAGGATTGCTCGGTGATCCTCGTCATCGCCGGCTCGACCTCGGCGGGCGGCTGCATGGACCTCTATGCGGAGCTCGTGCGCAACAACATGGTCGACGCGATCGTCGCCACCGGCGCCACCATCGTCGACATGGATTTCTTCGAAGCGCTTGGCCACAAGCACTATCAAGCGCTTGAAATCCCCGACGACGATACGCTTCGCTCGCTCTACATCGACCGCATCTACGACACCTATATAGACGAGGAGAAGCTGCAGGAGACCGATCACACGATCGGCGACATCGCCAACTCGCTCGAGCCCAGGCCTTACTCGTCCCGCGCCTTCATCAAGGAGATGGGCAAATGGCTGATGACCCACGGCAAGAAGGAGAACAGCCTCGTCAAGCTCGCCTACGAGCATGACGTGCCGATCTTCTGCCCGGCCTTCGTCGACAGCTCGGCAGGCTTCGGGCTCGTCAAGCACCAGGTGGACGCGATGAAGGCGGGCCGGCCCTACATGGTGCTGGACGCGATCGCCGACTTCCGCGAGCTCACCAACCTCAAGATCGAGGCGGGCACCACCGGGCTTCTGATGATCGGCGGAGGCGTCCCGAAGAACTTCACCCAGGACACGGTCGTCTGCGCCGAGATCCTCGGCCATGACGATGTCGAGGTCCACAAATATGCGGTGCAGATCACCGTCGCCGACGTCCGCGACGGCGCCTGCTCCTCCTCGACCCTCCAGGAGGCGGCGAGCTGGGGTAAGGTCTCGACGGCGATGGAGCAGATGGTGTTCGCCGAGGCGACCAGCGTCCTGCCGCTCCTGGCCTCCGACGCTTACCATCGCGGCCACTGGCGGGACCGCGCCAAGCGGGCCTTCGCCAAGTTGTTCGACTGATTATCAAAATGCTGGACTGAAGCAGCGGCCCGCTTCACTCTGCACGTCCTAAGGTTCTCTCGACTCACTCCGAAATCGGATCGGAAGAGCCAAGGGATCGCGGGGGGAGCGGGCCGTGAAAAGAACTGGCAAGGCAGCCTTTATCCTGTCGGCCTGCATGGTCGCGCTTGCGCTCGGCGGTTGCGGCGGCGGCGGCGGCGGACGTCCGCCAGTCGCGATTCCCCCGCCGCCGCCGCCGCCGCCGCCCCCTCCTCCCCCTCCGCCTCCGCCGCCCCCGCCTTCAGGCGGCCTCAACGATGCGGAGTACCAGGCCTCCAATTCGGCGACCACAGCCAGCGCCCTCTCGGCTTATCAAGCCGGAGCCACGGGCAAGAACGTCAAAGTCGCGGTCGTCGACACGGGCATCAATGCGTCGCTGCCGGAATTCGCCGGCCGAATCGATCCCGCCAGCCAGGACGTGGCCGCCAATCGCGGCATCGTCGACCATCAGGGTCATGGCAGCATGGTTTCCGGAGTCATCGCCGCGAACCGCGACGGCATCTACATGCAGGGCGTCGCCTATGAAGCGACGATCCTGTCGCTCAACGTCGGGGATCCCGCCGGTTGCAAGCCCGGCACCAGCGACTGCTTTTTCGACTCGGCATTGCCGGTCGCGATCGACCTTGCCCGGACCAACGGGGCAAAGATCATCAACATGTCCTTCGGCGACGAGGAAGGAATGCCGGCCGAGACCTTTGCCGCCGTCAAGCGCGCGGTCGAGGCGGGCATCATCGTCATCATGTCCGCCGGCAATTCGGGCACGGCCCAGCCGAACTCCTTCGCCTTGAAGAATGTTCAGGACGCAGGGTCCACAGGCCTGTTCATCATCGCCGGTTCGATCGATGCCAACAGGAGCATCAGCAGCTTTTCGGATCGGGCCGGCACCGGCATCGGCGCCAATCACTATCTGACGGCGCTCGGCCGCGGCAACGCGACCGTCAACCACACCGGCGCGCACGTCGCCGTCAACGGCACATCCTTTTCGGCGCCCACCATCGCCGGCGCCGCGGCCCTGCTCGCCGGCGCGTTCCCGAACCTCACCGGCGCTCAGATCGTCCAGCTATTGCTGACGACGGCCGACGATGCGGGAGCGCCCGGCACCGACGCGATCTACGGCCGCGGCATCCTCAACATCGCCAAGGCCTTCCAGCCGCAGGGCGCGACGGCGATGGCGGGGAGCAAGGAGCCCGTTTCGCTGAGCGACAACGGCACCGTCTCCGGCCCGATGGGCGATGCCGCGCCCAATACCGGCGGAGGCGCGATCATCCTGGACGGCTATTCGCGCGCCTATGTGCTCGACCTCGCCAGGACGCTCGGCCGAGTCCCGCAGGAGCGTCCGCTCGCTCAGGGCGTGAGCGGGGGAAATTTCCGCACCGCCGCCGCGACCTCCGGAAAGCTTATGGTCGCCGTCACGATCCGGCAGAATAGGGACGGCCGGCCGGGCGTGGAAACTGAGCAGCTGCACCTCGGCCATGAAGACGGCCGCAGGGCCCGGGCGATCGCCGGCATGGCGCTCAGCCGCCTTACTCCGAAGACGGCCCTCGCCTTCGGCTTTTCCCAAAGCGCCCATATGCTCCGGCAGCAGCTCGCGGGGCGCTGGGACAATGCCTTCCTCGTCGCCCGCGATCCGATGAGCCGCGCCGGTTTCCATCCGGGCGCGGACACCAGCATCGGCCTTCGACACCATATCGGACCGATCGCTCTGACCGTCACCGGCGAGCGAGGGAAAGTGCACATGTCCGGGCTTCGGCATCGGCTGGACCGGCCAGCCTACAATCTGGACTCCCTGACGTTCGACGGGAAGATGGGCCCGGCGAGGTTCAGCCTGGGTGCTTCACGACTAAGGGAGGGAACCACGATATTGGGCGCCCGCTTCTCGTCGGTCCTGTCGAACGGCGGCTCGCGGACCCTGTTCGCCGACGGCACGGCCAGCCTCGATCTCGGCGCGGGCCTCGAGGCCTATGCCGGCTATCGCCGCGGGTGGACGTCCATGCCCGGAACGAGCTCCCTGGTGGAGAAGGGCCGCCTTCGGACCGAAGCTTTCGCCTTCGACCTGTCGAGGGCCGGCATGTTCGCGGCCGGAGACAAGCTCGCCTTCCGAGTGATGCAGCCGCTTCGGGTCGCGAGCGGCGGGTTCGACCTCGAAATGCCGGTCGGCTACGACTATTTGACGGCCACGCCTCGTTTCGAACGCCGCTTCTTCAACCTCGCGCCGACGGGGCGGGAAATCGACTATGAAGTCGCCTACGGCCTCGGCCTCCTCGGCGGCCATCTCGATCTCAATGCCTTCCTCCGTACCGATCCCGGCCATATCCGGGCGATGAAGAATGATATGGGCGCGGCAATCCGGTTCACCCTCGAAAGATAGGTTTCGATCTACTGCCCCGCCCTGGCTCGTCATTGCGAGGAGCGAAGCGACGAAGCAATCCAGTAGCCGCAGAGGCTGCACTGGATTGCTTCGCTACGCTCGCAATGACGGCGCTTTTCAGTAGCCGCAGGGGAAGGTGGCTTTGAGCGCCGCGAAGATCACGACCGCCGCATTCAGGCCCCCTTCCTGGGGATTTGCGCGAAGATAGCGCACAGTCGCCTGGGTGATCTGGTCGTTGGTCGCGGCGGCCGGGATGCAGATGACCTGCGGCCTGCCCGCGGCGGCCACCGCGCTCGCCCAGGAATCGGTGGAACCGATGACATAGCCGAGGCAGGCGCCGCGGTCCTGGGCGCAAAGGTCGGAGAGCATCTTCGCCGTCACCCGCGTCGGGATGGTCGGTCCCGGATCAGGAGCGGGCTGGCGCTGCGCCTGAGCCGGGGCCTGCTGCGCCGGGCGCTGTACCGGCTGCTGAGCCTGCGCCGCCCCTGCCGCCAGCAAGGCCACCATCGCCGTCGTCGCAATTCCCTTCATCACTCCACTCCCTTTACGCTGCATCCTGTTTAGCAGGCTTTCTCAGACACTAAAGGCCACTTTGACTCCGCCCGTCCCGACAGCCAATCTGGACCTGGAAAAAGGGGGAGAATGAAGCCGTGAACCAAAGCCCGATACTCGCGCCCGTCGTGGCGCTCGTCGCCTGGACCCTGCTGATCATGGCCTGGATGGTCTTGACCCGCTTCGCCGCGATGAAGCGCAAGGGCATCTCGCTCAAGGGCCGGGTCGGCGGCCGCGGGGGCGCGGCACTCGAGGGTGTCGTCGAGGACGAGGTGATGTGGAAAGCGCATAACTACATGCACCTGATGGAACAGCCGACCCTGTTCTACGCCATCGCCCTGGCGCTGGCAGTCGGCGGCGCCGGCGGCGGATACAGCGCGATCCTCGCCTGGGCCTATGTGGCCCTGAGGATCGCTCACAGCCTGGTGCAGGCGACGATCAACGTCATCACCTATCGGTTCATCCTGTTCGGACTGTCCTCGCTCGCGCTTGCCGGCCTGACGATCCAGGCGATCCGGATGGTCTGCAGCCACGTCTAGCGGCTGAACGCCCCCACCAGCTCGACATGGGTCGACCAGCGGAACTGGCCGACCGGCCGGATCCAGTCCAGGCGGTAGCCGCCTTCGATGAGAGCGGCGGCATCGCGCGCGAAGGTCGAGGGATTGCAGGAAACGAAGGCGATTCGCGGCACTTGGGAACGAGCGAGCAGCGCGGCCTGCTCCTTCGCGCCCGCCCGAGGCGGATCGAGCACGACCGCCTCGAATCGGTCGAGCTCGGCCGTGTCGAGAGGTCGGCGGTAGAGGTCGCGATGATCGACGAAGACCGAGCGCTGCGCCCGGGCAGCCGCGGCCTTGAGGGCCAGAGCGGCATCCCGTGCGGCTTCCGCAGCCAGAATCCGTCCCTTCAGTGCAAGAGCGAAGGTGCCGAGGCCCGCGAACAGGTCGGCCACGATGCGCGCCTCCCCGACGGCCCGCTGCACCGCTTCGACCAACGCCGCCTCCCCCTCCGCCGTCGCCTGGAGAAACGCTCCGTGCGGCAGCAGGACGGGAACTCCGCCGAGCGTGACGGTGACCGGCTCCGGCTCCCAGAGGGTCTGTGCTCCGTAGCCGTCGTCGAGCGCGAGCCGGGCCAGCTTATGCTGCCGGGAAAAAGCACCGACGGCCTCGGCGGCGGCAAGGCCCTCGGCCTCGACCTTTTCGAGCAGAAGATCGGCACCCTGATCAGTGAGAGTGAGACGCACCCCGGCCGTCGCCGAAAGGTTGAGGCTCCGAAGCAGCACCCGCAATGGATGAACGAGGGCGAACAGTTCGGGACGAAGGATGTGGCATTCCCGCATGTCGACGATGCGATGGCTGGCCTCCGCGTTGAAACCGAGCGCCCCGCCCCGCTCGGCCCTCAGCGAAGCCCGGCGGCGGCTGTTGGGCGGCGAGATGTGGGCGCCAAGGATGTCGGGCGCCGCCACGCCCTGAGCGGCCAGAGCGGACGCTATCCGGTCGCGCAGGAAGCCGGCATAGGCTTCGTCGTCGACCTGCTGGAGCTGGCAACCCCCGCATTCGGGGAAATGGCGGCAGGGCGGCACCCGCCGGTGCGGGCCGGGCTCGGTCC
>DASVUW010000310.1:0-13920 GCA_036386845.1 Allosphingosinicella sp.
AGTGGACGGGATAATGTTCGCGCACGCAGTCGAGGCCGGTCACCCGCCCCCGTCCGTCCACCGACCAGCTTACCAGCTCATCGAGGGCTGGCTTGGCCACCTCACAGCTTCTCGGTCAGCTCCGGGACCAGCTTGAACAGGTCGCCGACGAGGCCGAGGTCGGCGACCTGGAAGATCGGGGCGTCCTCGTCCTTGTTGATGGCGACGATCAGCTTGCTGTCCTTCATGCCCGCGAGATGCTGGATCGCGCCCGAGATCCCGACCGCGAAATAGACTTCCGGAGCGACGATCTTGCCGGTCTGGCCGACCTGATAGTCGTTGGGCGCATAGCCGGCGTCCACCGCCGCCCGGCTGGCGCCGACCGCGGCGCCGAGCTTGTCGGCGAGGGGATCGATATATTGGTGGAACTGCTCGGAGGAGCCGAGCGCCCTGCCGCCGGAGACGATGACCTTGGCGCTGGTCAGCTCGGGCCGCTCGGACGCCGCGATCTCGGCGCCGACGAAGCTGGAGAGGCCGGATTCCTCGCCGCCCGAAACCGCTTCGATCTCGCCGCTGCCGCCCTCGGCCGCCGCCTTCTCGAACGCCGTTCCGCGGACCGTGATCACCTTCTTCGAGTCAGCCGACTTCACGGTCGCGATGGCGTTGCCGGCATAGATGGGCCGCTGGAACGTGTCCTCGCCTTCGATCGCGATGACGTCGGAGATCTGCATCACGTCGAGCAGGGCCGCGACTCGCGGAGCGACGTTCTTGCCGGTCGTGGTCGAGGCGGCGACGAAGGCGTCGTGGCCCTCCATCAGCCCGGCCGCGAGCGGCGCCACATTCTCCGCCAGCTGGTGGGCGAAGGCCGCTGCGTCGGCGACATGCACCTTGCCGACTCCGGCGATCTTCGAAGCGGCCTCGGCGACCGCTCCGACGCCCTCGCCGGCGACGAGCAGATGCACCTCGCCCAGCTTCGAGGCGGCCGAGACCGCGGAAAGGGTGGCGTCCTTCAGCTGGCCGCCTTCATGCTCGACTAGAACGAGCGTCTTCATCAAATCACTCCCACGGTCCGGAGGCGGTCGATCAGCTCGTCCACCGATTGCACCTTCACCCCCGCCTCCCGCTTCGAAGGCTCGCGCACCCCGAGCGTCGTCAGCCGCGGAGTCGTGTCGACCCCGTAATCCGCCGGCGTTTTCTGGGCGAGCGGCTTGGACTTGGCCTTCATGATATTGGGGAGGCTGGCGTAGCGCGGCTCGTTGAGTCGAAGGTCGGTGGTGACGATCGCCGGAAGCTTCAGCCTTAGGGTCTCGAGTCCGCCATCGACCTCGCGGGTGACGTTGACGCTCTCGCCGTCCACCTCGACCTTCGAGGCGAAGGTGCCCTGCGCCCAGCCGAGCAAAGCGGCGAGCATCTGGCCGGTCTGGTTGGAGTCGTCGTCGATCGCCTGCTTGCCCAGGATCACCATCCCGGGCTGCTCCTCGGCCGCGATCTTCGCCAGGATCTTGGCGACTGCGAGCGGCTCGACCTCGTCGTCCGTCGTGACGAGAATGGCTCGGTCGGCGCCCATGGCAAGCGCGGTCCTCAGGGTCTCCTGGGCCTTGGCCGGCCCGATCGAGACGGCCACGATCTCGGTCGCGGCGCCCTTCTCCTTGAGCCGGATCGCTTCCTCGACCGCGATCTCGTCGAACGGGTTCATGCTCATCTTGACGTTGGCGAGGTCGATCCCCGAGCCGTCGGCCTTGACCCGCGGCTTGACGTTGTAATCGATCACCCGTTTCACCGGGACGAGAAGTTTCATTCCTTCTTCCTTCTCTCTTTCCCGTCACCCCAGCGAAGGCTGGGGTCCCGTGGGGTGAAGAGCACGGCGCTTTTCACCCGCTGAGGCCCCAGCCTTCGCTGGGGCGACGTGCTGAGTCACGCCGCCTCCTGCACCGCGGCGACGATCTTCCTCGCAGCATCCCCAAGGTCGTTGGCGGGGACGATGGCGAGGCCGGAATCGGCGAGGATGCGCTTGCCTTCCTCGACGTTCGTCCCCTCCAGCCGGACCACCAGCGGCACCTTCAGATCGACTTCCTTCGCCGCCGCGATGATCCCGTCGGCGATGATGTCGCAGCGCATGATCCCGCCGAAGATGTTGACCAGGATCCCCTTCACGGCCGGATCGGAGAGGATGATCTTGAACGCCGCCGTCACCTTCTCCTTGCTGGCGCCGCCGCCGACATCGCAGAAATTGGCGGGCTCGGCGCCGTTCAGCTTGATGATGTCCATGGTCGCCATGGCGAGCCCGGCCCCGTTCACCATGCAGCCGATATTGCCGTCGAGCTTGATGTAGGCGAGGTCGAATTTCGACGCCTCGACCTCCATCGGATCTTCCTCCGTCTCGTCGCGGAGGGCCTCATATTCCGGATGGCGGAACTCGGCGTTGGAATCGAAGCTCATCTTGGCGTCGAGGACGAGCATCTTCCCGTCCTCCGTCGCCACCAGCGGATTGATCTCCAGCATGGCGCAGTCGAGCGCGATGAAGGCGTCGTACAGCTGGCGGGCGAGCTTCTGGCCCTGCCTGTTCTGATCCCCCTGGAGGCCCAGAGCGAAGGCCAGGGCGCGTCCGTGATGGGGCATGAAGCCCTGTCCCGGATCGATCGTGATGGTGGTGATCTTCTCCGGCGTGTCGTGGGCGACCGCCTCGATGTCCATCCCGCCCTCGGTCGAGGCGACCATCGCGACGCGCCCGCTGCCGCGGTCGACCAGGAGGGCCAGGTAATATTCCTTGGCGATGTCGACCCCGTCGGTCACGTAGAGGCGGTTGACCCGCTTGCCCTCGGCCCCGGTCTGGATGGTGACCAGGGTCTTGCCGAGCATCTCTTCCGCGTTGGAACGGACCTCGTCAATCGAGCGGGCAAGCCGGACCCCGCCCTTGGCGTCCGCGCCGAGCTCCTTGAACCTGCCCTTGCCGCGGCCGCCGGCGTGGATCTGCGCCTTGACGATCCACAGCGGTCCCGGAAGCTTCTCGGCCGCGGCGACGGCTTCCTCGACGCTCAGGGCAGCATAGCCGGCTGGGACCGGAATGCCCTGCTGTGCGAGCAATTCCTTAGCCTGATATTCATGGACGTTCATGGCCGCGCCCTAAAGCACAGGGGCGACGCGATTCCAAGCCGCGTGCTCGGACCGCGGAACATCGTCCACTTTGGCCGATTGGAAGCGGATCATGCCGATGACGATCTTCGACTGGATTGCTCGGACCGCGATGCTCGCGATGGCGGGGCTCGTCACTCTCTCGATCCTCGGTGCCATCGCCGCGATGACCAACGATCCGGGAACCCGCTTCGCGGTCCCGCGCGACCGGGCGGTCATTCAGGGGGAACCGGCGGAGGAGCCACAGGCGGCGCAGGCGCCCTTGCCGACGGAGGCGGGAAATGTGGCGGCCGCCTCGGGCGCCGGAGCCCAGGTCGGTACGGCGGTCGTCGCGAAGGCCCCGACGGAAGACAAGGAAGAGCGATGGATCGAGGCCATCGCCTATGCGCTTCTGGCGCTCGCCGGAATCGGAGCCCTCGGAGTGCTGATGCTTTGGAACGTCGTCCGCGAGCTTCGCCGCATCGGCGCCGAGCGGCGGTGACGAATCACTCGTCGCCCCAGCGAAGGCTGGGGCCCCGGGGGGTGAAGAACGCCGTGCCTTTCACCCGCCGGGATCCCAGCCTTCGCTGGGATGACGGGTTTAGGTCAGCCGCCCACAGCCGCCAATATCTTGCGCCGGTCGAACAGCCCGAGCTCCTCGGCGAAGAACCGTTCGAGCACTGGCGCATCGAGGTCGTAGAGAGCGGCGAGCGCGGGGGAGCCCCTGTCGAGCAGCAGCCGGTTGACGCTGCGATGGAATTCGCGCCGCTTCCACAGATTGGCGGCCTCCGCCTCGAAAAGGTCGTGCAGCGCGCCTCCGGACAGGTCGCTTTGCCGCGCAAGGACGAGGCTGGTGCGAAGGGCGTCGGGAAGCGCCGAGCCGGTGAACGGGTGCGAGAAGCCTCCCCGGGCTCCGAGCTTCGCGACCCGGGCGCCGCCGATCCGCCAGAAGGCCGCAAGGTCCCCGCCGAGGAAGATCGGGCGCGAGGAGGATTCGGCCTTGCGCGCCTCGCCGTCATGCCACCGGCGCCGGGCGACATAATCCTGGATCCGATCGACTCCGTCGGCCCCGCCTTCGGGGCTCCGCGAATAGTCTATCCGCTCGATCCTCAAGGTGTTCTCGTCGATCGGGATGCAGGTGAAATGGCCGCAGCCGCCGGTCTCGAGAGTCATGTCGGCGAGGACCGGCAGATCGACCCGGTGCGGGTCGGCGAATCGGCAGGTCCTGGCGGTGCGATGCCTCCAGGCGATCTCGAGGGTCGTTTGCTGAGCCCATCCGCGCGCGTCGACGGCTCCGGTCCCGCCGATCGTCTCCCCGCCCGGCAGGAGCAGGCTGTCGTCGCGAATCGCCACGACCTTGGCGTTTCGGGCGCAGCGGTCGGGCAGCGCGTCGGCGACGGCGTTGTGGATCGCTTCGGTCGTCACGAGATGGCTCGCCAGCTTGAGCTTGCGGCTTCGCGAGGGGAGGGAGACGTAGCAGGAGTCCCAGCTCTTTGTGGTGACCGGGCCGAGAAGATCCCGCTCCTCGGCCGAGAGCCCGGCATCGAGCACGAGCATTCCGCTGCCTCCGCCGAACCGCACCTCCTCGCCGACCAGGACCATCGCCGCGTCGGGCTTCAGCCGCGCCATGGCAAGCGCCGCGAAGCACCCGGCGACTCCTCCGCCGGCGATCAGCAGCCCGCAATTTTTGCCCCTGCGCATCGTCATGTGCTTACCGCCCGGCCGCCCAAGAGGCCATGCCCACGTCCTGCATAAGCGGCGAAAGGCCCAAAACGACACGTTTTTCCCGTTACGCTCCCGGAATCCGTCCGTTAAGGTCGACCATTGGGTCAACAGGAGGGACCGAATGACTGCGAAATCTTGCTGGCGGGCCGCCGCCCTGGCGCTGCCGCTTCTGACCGCCTTGCCCGCACTGGCGCAGGAGTCCGACGGGCAGGGGGCGCCCGACGACCGCAACAGCCTGACGATCGGACTCGGCGGCGCCTACCTCCCCTCGTACGAGGGGTCGGACGATTACATCCTGACTCCGGCCGGGCTCGCTTTCGGCAAGGTTGCAGGCTTCGGCTTCGCGACCCGCGGCACGGCGCTTTACGTCGACCTCCTGCCGGACAAGCCGGACGCTCCCTTTTCCTTCGATCTCGGCCCGCTCGCCAACGTCCGGCTCGATCGAAACAACCGGATCAAGGACCCGCGGGTGAAGGCCCTCGGCGAGATCGACACCGCCATCGAGCTCGGCGCCTGGGCCGGCCTCAGGAAGAACGGAGTCCTCCACGAATATGACAGTTTGGGCGTTCGCCTGGCCTGGCAGAAGGATATTGGCGACACCCACGAAGGCACCATCGTCACCCCGGCGATCGAATATTCCTCGCCGGTGAGCACGAAGACCCTCGTCAGCCTGAGCGTCCAGGCCGAGCGGGTCAGCGACCGCTATGCCAGGACCTATTATTCGGTCACTCCCGCAGGCTCGGTCGCGAGCGGCCTCGCCGCCTTCAACGCCGACGGCGGCTGGAAGAGCTGGCGCGCGACCCTGTTGCTCGGCCAGGCGCTGACCGGCGACCTCAGGAACCCGAAGCTCTCGCTGTTCGGAGGCGTGGGTTATTCGCGCCTTCTCGGCGACGCCGCCCGGAGCCCGATCGTGAACGTGGCCGGCGACCGCGACCAGTATTTCGCCACGGCGGGCCTGGCCTATACCTTCTGATCCTCCCCATGCGCAGCATGGGGAGGGGAACCAGGCGAAGCCTCGTGGAGGGGTAATGGCGCAGGCCTCCGCACCTACCCCTCCACCACCCTTCGGGTGGTCCCCCTCCCCATCGCTCTGCGATGGGGAGGATAGATAGTGACACGCCCGGAACCACCCGGCATATTGCGCGCTATATGGGCGACAGCGAAAAAACGGAGCCCGCGATGAAAGGATTTGCCGGGCTCGCCGTAACGGGGATGATGCTGGTCCTCGCGTCGCCTGCCGCGGCGCTGGACCGATCGGCGGAGGGCGGCGAGGCGAAACGCTTCGGGGCCGTGGCGGCGCACAGCCGGCCGGGCACCCTGGTTCCACAAAATGTCGCGCTCGACTCGAAAGACATCGTCCCCGCGGAGGACCCGTCCGAACCGCGCCTGTTCGGAAGCGTCCCGGTCGCGGAGAATCTGGCGGTCGGGGTCGGTCTTTTCTCCGTCGTGGGGACGACCGAGAAGGAGCAGGTCCGCCGCCGGATGGACCCGGCCCGCGAGATGCTCGGAAGCCCCGCGACGCGGGTCGCCGCGGTCGGGATGAGCCTGAGGTTCTGAAAATTCTCGTCGCGCCAGCGAAGGCTGGCGGCCCCGGGGGGTGACGAACGCAGGCGCCTTTCACCCGCTGGGATGCCAGCCTTCGCTGGCATGACGGATATCCGCTTCCCCCTTTTCCTCGCCCCCCATCCACGCTAGGAACATGGCGTGAACGACAGTCCGGCCGAGGGGGCGATCCGCAAGATCATCCATGTCGACATGGATGCCTTCTACGCGTCGGTCGAGCAGCGCGACAATCCGGAACTGAGAGGCAAGCCGCTCGCCGTCGGCGGCGGCGTGAGGGGCGTGGTCGCCGCCGCCAGCTACGAATCGCGCAAATTCGGCATTCGCTCGGCCATGCCGGCGGTCACCGCGCGGCGGCTCTGTCCGGAGCTGATCTTCGTCAAGCCGCGCTTCGACGCATATCGTGTCGTTTCCGAGCAGATCCGGGCGATCTTTCGCGATTACACGCCTCATGTCGAGCCGCTGTCGCTCGACGAGGCCTATCTGGACGTCACCGAGGATCTGAAGGGAATCGGGATCGCGACAGTCATTGCGCAGGAAATCCGGTCCCGGATCAAGGCGGAGACCGGCCTCACCGCCTCGGCCGGGGTCAGCTACAACAAGTTCCTCGCCAAGCTCGCCTCCGACCAGAACAAGCCCGACGGCCTGTGCGTCGTCACCCCCGCCCGGGGCCCGGCCTTCGTCGAGGGGCTGCCGGTCAAGCGCTTTCATGGAGTCGGCCCCAAGACGGCCGAGAAGATGGCCCGGCTGGGGATCGAGACGGGCGCCGACCTCAAGGCGCGAAGCCTCGACTTCCTCGCCGCGCATTTCGGCTCCAGCGCCCGCTATTATTACGATCTCGCCCGCGCGGTGTGCCACCGCCAGGTGAAGTCGGACCGGCCCTACAAGTCTGTGAGCGCGGAGGACACGTTCCTCACCGACCTGTCCGACGAGGAGGCGCTGCTCGCCGAGCTCGAACGGATCGGCCGCCATGTCTGGCAGCGCATCGTGTCGAAGCAATTGTCCGGGCGGACCGTCAACCTCAAGGTCAAATATGGCGACTTTCAGATCATCACCCGGTCACGTTCGCTCGACCGGCCGGTAGGCGGCGAGGGCGAGTTCCTGGAGATCGGCGCCCAATTGCTGCGCGGAATCTTCCCGCCGGTGAAGAGCATCCGCCTGCTCGGCCTCGGGCTTTCCAGCCTCGGCGAGGAGGAGCGGCGCGCGGCGAGACCGCTCGAGCTGGAGCTGCCGCTGGTTTGAGGACGCCCCTCTCCCTGTAGGGGAGAGGGACAGGCGCGCGGCGCTCGCCAGGGTGAGGGCACACGGCCTCCTACAGGCCCTCACCCTCCCACCGCCTGCGGCGGCGGGCCCCTCCATGCCGAGGCCGCCCTGTTCCCCGGACAGGGCTGAGCCGCGCGGGGCGCGGCTCACCTCGGCATCCCCTGCAGGGAGAGGGGTTCAAAGCCCCGTTGCTTCCAGGATTGCCGCATTCACTTTGTGAACGTCGAACTTCTCCCGGACGAGGCGTAGCGAGGCGGCGCCCATCCTTTCGGCCAGGCTCGGCTCCAGGACGAACCGGCGCATGGCCGCGTAGAGCGAGTCCGAATCCCGGACCGGAACGAGCAGGCCGTTCTCGCCGTCCTCGACGGTGTTTCGGCACCCCGGCGCATCGGTGGTGATCACCGCCCGGCCCACCGCCATCGCTTCGAGCACGGTGCGCGGGGTGCCTTCCCGGTAGGATGGCAGGACGTACACGCTCGAAGCGGCGATTGCCGGCCGGACGTCTGCAAGCAGGCCCAGATTCTCCACTCCGGCCGCCACCATCGAGTCGAGCTCCGCCTGGCTGATCGAATCCGCTCCGTCGAGCAATCCGGCCAGCCTGACCTTGACCTCGGGGAACTCCGCCTTGAGCCGGGCCGCGGCGGCGCCATATTCCCGGATGCCCTTGTCGCGAAGGAAGCGCGCGATCATCAGGAAGACGGTTGCGGACGGGACGGGCTCGGGGGCGAAATGTTCGAGATCGACGCCGGAGCCGTTGACCACGATCGTCGGCTTGGCGGCCGGAAGCAGCCGCATCCGGCGGAAGTCGTTCCTGTCGTCCTCGTTCTGGAAGATGACGAGCCGGGATGCGGCGAGCGCTCTCCTGTACATCAGCATCGCGACCAGCCGCACCGCGAGGCGCTTGGGGTTGAGGCCGCCGAGGAAGGCGTAACCGAGGCCCGTGATCATTGCGGCGAAGAATGGAACCCGCGCCGCCTTGGCCGCCGCCGCTCCGAGCAGGACCGGCTTGATCGTGTAGGCGATCATCACATCGGGCGCGATCTCCCTCACCATAGCGCGCAGCTGCCGGGCGCTCCGCCAGGTTGCCAGCGGATCGAGGCTGGTCCGCCCCAGGACGACCGGCACCGGCGTTGCCCCGAGCCCGACCAGCTTGGCGGCGGTGTCGGGATCGATGTCCGGAGCGGCGGCGAACACGGCGTGTCCCCGCTGCACCATCGCGGCAATCAGCGGCCCGCGAAAGTTGGTCAGCGACTGCGCCGCGGAGCCGAGCAGAAGCACCTTGCGTCGCGCTGGGTGCGACGCCTTCGGACTGGAACCCATCCTCTTTCCTTATAGGCGGCGGTTTCGCGCTCAATAGGGGCTCGAATGCCCCTAGAGCAATTCCACCTCGCGCGCCCTCACGACGATCTCGTCCTGCCTGAAGCGCCGCTCCAGCTCGGTCCGGTAGCCGCGCCACCATCCGCGGTCGAGCCAGTCCGCCATCACCTCGAGAATGACGATCTCGTCGCGGTCCGGCTCCCCGCCGCCGTCCTTCCAAAGGCCCTCGGCTGGACTTCGAGTGAAGGCGGTGACCCCGCCGAAATGCTCGACCAGCTCGTCCCGCACGGCGGCGTGGAGCTCGGCCGGGAACGGCTTTCCCTCATTGTCGGCGAGGGGAAGAAGGATTTCGATGAGATGCACGGAAAGTCGAACGCGGCAGCCGCCCGGGGGTTCATCCATGTCCGTCATCCGGCTTCCGCCGGGAAGACGTTGCGCCCGATTCCCGCTTCCTCCGCGATCCCGAAGCGCCTATGCCTCGCCCATCCCCGGGGGACCGCGCGAACGCGGTTGAGAGGCAGCTGACACCGCTGCGACCCGTCGAACCTGATCCGGCTGACACCGGCGTAGGGAGGGAGCGCGGCACTCCCGCTCTCCGTCCGAATTTGGAGAGCGAACACCATGGCCGATGCACCCGCACCCCGCGAAATTCTGAAGGTCACCACCGGTCCGATCCGCGGCTCCCGCAAGGTCCATGTCGGCCCGCTGGGCGTGGCGATGCGCGAGATCCACCTGGAGCCCGGCTGCGGCGAGCCTCCGCTGCGAGTCTACGACCCGTCCGGCCCCTACACGGACGGCGAAGCCCGGATCGACATCATGGCCGGCCTTCCGGAGCTGCGCCGGGACTGGATCCGCGGCCGCGGCGACGTCGAGGAGGTGCTGCAGCGCGAAGTGAAGCCCGAGGACAACGGCCAGCTCGGCCCCGACCGCTCGGGCGGAGTCCAGCCCTTCCCCAACGTGCGCAAGACCGTGCTTCGAGCGCGGGCCGGCGCGAACGTCTCCCAAATGCATTACGCGCGCAAAGGCATCATAACTCCGGAGATGGAGTATGTGGCGGTGCGCGAAAACCTTGGCCGCGAATTCATTCGCGGACATGTTCGCGACGGCCAGGATTTCGGAGCCTCCATTCCCGATTACGTCACCCCCGAATTCGTCCGCGACGAGGTCGCCCGCGGCCGCGCCATCATCCCCAACAACATCAACCACCCCGAGAGCGAGCCGATGGCGATCGGCCGCAACTTCCTGGTCAAGATCAACGCCAATATCGGCAACAGCGCGGTGGCCTCCGACGTCGCGGCCGAGGTCGACAAGATGGTCTGGTCGATCCGCTGGGGCGCCGACACGGTCATGGACCTCTCCACCGGCCGAAACATCCACGACACCCGCGAATGGATCATCCGCAACTCGCCCGTCCCGATCGGCACCGTCCCCATCTATCAGGCGCTCGAAAAGGTCGGCGGAGTCGCCGAGGACCTGACCTGGGAGATCTATCGCGACACGCTCATCGAGCAGGCCGAACAGGGCGTCGACTATTTCACCATCCACGCCGGCGTCCGACTACCCTACATCCCGATGACGGCCAAGCGCGTCACCGGAATCGTGTCGCGCGGCGGCTCGATCATGGCGAAATGGTGCCTCTCCCACCACAAGGAGAGCTTCCTCTACACGCGCTTCGAAGAGATCTGCGAGATCATGAAGGCCTATGACATCGCCTTCAGCCTCGGCGACGGCCTCCGCCCCGGCTCCATCGCCGACGCCAATGACGAAGCCCAGTTCGCCGAGCTCGCCACCCTGGGCGAGCTCACGCAGGTGGCCTGGAAGCATGACGTCCAGGTCATGATCGAAGGCCCCGGCCACGTGCCGATGCACAAGATCAAGGCCAATATGGACAAGCAGCTGGAGGCGTGCGGCGAGGCCCCCTTCTACACCTTGGGGCCCCTCACCACCGACATCGCCCCCGGCTACGACCACATCACCTCAGCCATCGGCGCCGCCATGATCGGCTGGTTCGGGACGGCGATGCTCTGCTACGTCACTCCCAAGGAGCATCTCGGCCTCCCCGACCGGGACGACGTCAAGGTGGGGGTGGTCACCTACAAGCTCGCAGCCCACGCCGCCGACCTCGCCAAGGGCCACCCGGCCGCGAAGATGCGCGACGACGCCCTCAGCCGCGCCCGCTTCGAATTCCGCTGGCGCGACCAGTTCCACCTCAGCCTCGACCCCGACACCGCCGAACAATATCACGACCAGACCCTCCCCGCCGAAGGCGCCAAGACCGCTCACTTCTGCTCGATGTGCGGCCCGAAATTCTGCTCGATGAAGATCACCCGGGAGGTCAGGGACTTCGCCGCGAAGCAGAATTCGAGCGCGGACACGTTCCTCGAAGCGGACGAGGCCGCCAGGGGCATGGCGGTCATGAGCGAGCGGTTCAGGGAGGAGGGCGGGGAGATCTATCTGCCCACGCCTGCGAGCGGTTCATAAGGGGTTCATGGACGACAAAGACATTGAGCCGGGTCGAAGTTCGTCCGTCCGGGGAGATAAGCGCCCTTTTCAGCCATATTATGGCGCGTCACGGGCCATGTTTGCCTGAAACTGGCGATAAGGCAGGGCGATAACATTCATAGGATTGCACTCGAAACGCCTGGGGAGAGAGGGAATGCGTATCCGTAGATTTGTAATCGCGAAGGGCGGGTTCACGGCGGGGCGATGCGCAGCGTCGAAGGGGGGCAATGCGATGCGGCAGTGGATTGTCGGCGGCCTGTTTTCGGCGGCTTTCGTCCTCCAGTCTCCGGCGGTCGCCCAGGAGACGGGCGAGCCGGCCGGCGAGCGGGACATCGTCGTCACCGGCAACGCCAATGTCGATCGCCAGCTCGACGATTTCGTCGGGGCTCTGACTCAGGCGCCGGCGGGAGGTCAGCTCAGCCGCTTCGAACGCGCCGTCTGCCCGACCGTCGTCGGAGTCTCGCCCGCGCACAAGGATGTCCTGATCGCCCGCATTCGGGTCGTGGCCAAAGCGGCGGGTCTCGACGTCGGCGGCCGAAGCTGCGTTCCCAACGTGCTGCTCGTCGTCACCGGCGACAAGCGCGCCTTCCTCGAGGCGCTTCGGGTCAAGCACGGCTATTATTTCGGCGAGATGTCGGGGTCGGCGATCCGGCGGCTGATCGCCGCGCCGGGCCCGGCCGCGGCCTGGCAGGTGGACGGCCCCAAGCTCAACGCCTACGGGCAGGAGATGGCGACGAACAACGGCGTCGCCGTCAACCGGACGACTCGTCCGGACACCCGTCTCTCGGTCGGCGCCCGGCCCCAATTCGCCGCCGCGGCGGTGGTGGTGGAGTCGAAGGCGCTGGAGGGGCTGACGACGACCCAGCTCGCCGATTACGCCGCCATGCGCGCCTTCACGCGCGCCGATCCCTCGAAGGTGCCCGCGTCGGCCCCCACGATCCTCACGGTCCTGGAAGCGCCGATGGACTCGGAGGTGCCGATCACGATGACGAGCTGGGACCTCGCCTTCCTCCGCTCCCTCTACGCCGCCCCCGCCACCCTCACCGCCGCGTCGCAGCGAAGCCAGGTGCGGCAGGGCTTGAAGCAGGAGCTGGAGAAGCCGACGCGGCGGGAATAGTCGGAGCGGCGGGGGGTCAGCGATCCGTTCCACCTCGGCCTCGAGCCGCCCCCGCCGAGCAATTCGCGACCATATCCTTCCAGCCGAAGGCGCCAAGACCGCTCGACATGCGAAGCGCCGAC
This sequence comes from Allosphingosinicella sp., assembly GCA_036386845.1. Classification (GTDB taxonomy): domain Bacteria; phylum Pseudomonadota; class Alphaproteobacteria; order Sphingomonadales; family Sphingomonadaceae; genus Allosphingosinicella. The sequence goes on from DASVUW010000310.1 coordinate 12,697, forward strand.
TTCGCGGCAGGGCGTGGCGCCCCCGGCGTGCCGTGCTAGGTGAAGCAGGTCCCTGCGCCATCCAGCGGAGCCCGTCCCGATGCACCTGACCGATCTGCTCGTCCCCACCTGGCGGAACATGCTCCGCACCTTGTCCGGCCTGCTCGACAAGGCCCGGGCCCAGCTTCCGCCGGAGGAGGCCGAAGCGCTGCTGTCGGCCCGCCTCGCGCCCGACATGTTTCCGCTCGTGACCCAGCTCTGCTTCGCCGCCTATCAGGCCCAGGAAAGCGTCTTCCGTCTTCGCGGCGAGAAGCGGCCGGCCCGGCTCGACGCGCTTGCCGCGGAGGCGCGCGACGGCCGGGGCCCGGGCTCGATCGCGGAAGCGAAGGCGCTGCTGGACGAGGCGCTGTCCTTCCTCGACGCCCTGGCGCCGGACGCCCTCGATTCGGGCGCGGACCGCGCGATCGCCCTCGATCTTCCGAACGGCATGATCTTCGACATGACCGGCGGGCAATATGCGCGCGACTGGGCGCTTCCCCAATTCTATTTCCACGTGCTCGCCGCCTACGCGATCCTGCGCCACCGCGGGATCGAGATCGGCAAGGCCGATTTCGTCCCCTACATGCTCGCCTATCTTCGGCCGGGGACCCCGCCGGGCGCCTAGCCGACCGCACCCCGCTGCTCGCCCCTCCTCCCCCGTGCCCGTTGGAGCTAAGCTCCAGCCATGCCGTCACCCTACCGCTTCCGCCCCGCCGTTCCCGCCGACCTCCCAAGGCTCCGCCGCTGGCGCGAATCGCCCCAAGTCCTCCCTTGGTGGGGCGCCTGGGAGCACCCCGAGGCCGAGTTCGCCGCCCATCTCGCCGACCCCGCAATGGCCCTGTCGATCGTCGAGCTGGCCGGCCGCCCCTTCGCCTTCGCCCAGGATTATGCCTGCCACGCCTGGGATCCCCACCCTTTCTCCTATCTGCCGGCCGGATCGCGGGGGGTGGACCTCTATATCGGGGAGCCGGACATGCTCGACCGCGGCCATGGAAGCGCGCTTCTTCGCCGGCAATGCGACCGGCTCTTCGAGGCCGGCGTGCCGGCCATCGGCACCGATCCGCACCCCGACAATCTCCGCGCCCGCCGGGCCTATGAGAAAGCGGGGTTCGTCACGGTGAGCGGCCCGGTCGACACGCGCTGGGGACGAGCCGTCCTCATGGAGCGCCGGGCGCCTTCGAGCTTCCCGGGAGGGCCGGCCTGAGG
>DASVUW010000311.1:0-4386 GCA_036386845.1 Allosphingosinicella sp.
TTGCTGTTCGGAGCGATCGTCCTGATGCGGATGAGGACCTCGCTGGCTCAGCAGAAGGCCGAGGCGCGCCTGCGCAGGATGGCGGCATGAGCCATTGGCCGTTCATCGTCGGCGCCTATGCCGTCGCCCTCATCGGGACGCTCGGCCTCACCGGGTGGAGCTTCGCCGCCATGCGCCGGGCCGAGCGCGCCGTCGATGCCTTGAAGGGCGAGCGGTGAAGGCGAAGAACCAGAGGCTGACCCTCCTCGTCGTCGCCGCTGCCGCAATGCTCGGTGCGGTCATTCTCGCCATGTCGGCCTTGAAGGACCAGGCCGCCTATTTCTACGCGCCCGGCGACGTCGCGCGGGAGCCGCCGCCGCTCGGGCGGGCCGTCAGGGTGGGGGGAATGGTGAAGGCCGGGTCGCTCAAGCGGGCGCCCGACGGAGTGACGATCCAGTTCATCGTCAAGGACGATACTCCGCATTCCATCCCGGTCCGCTTCACCGGGATCGTGCCGGACCTGTTCAAGGAGAATAGCGGGGTCGTCGCCGAGGGGCGCTTCCAGTCCGGGGGCCTGTTCGTCGCGGACGAGATCCTCGCCAAGCATGACGAGACCTACATGCCGCCGAAGCTCGATTCGAAAAAAGGCGAGCATAAGAGCGAGAGCCTGAAGTGATCGCCGAGGCCGGCCTCGCGGCCCTGTGGCTCGCGGCGGCGCTGTCGCTGCTGCAGTTGGCGATGGGGATTGCGGCGCTGAAAATCCTCCCTGCCCGCGAAGCGGGCGGGGAGGGGGACCATGCGCAGCATGGTGGAGGGGTAATTGACGAGGCCTCGCCAGCTACCCCTCCACCCCGCTCCGCGGGGTCCCCCTCCCCATCTTCGTTGGGGTGGATGAATTCCGCCGTCCGGCCGATCGCAATCGTCCAGGGCGTCCTCGCCGGCCTGTCCTTCCTCGCGCTCATCCAGCTCTTCCTTCGAACCGACCTTTCGGTGAAGCTGGTCGCCGCGAACAGCCATTCGCTGAAGCCGTGGCTGTACAAGTTCGCCGGCGCCTGGGGCAATCACGAAGGGTCGATGCTTCTGTGGGTGACGGTCCTCGCGCTCGCCGGCGCCGCGGTGGCCCTGTTCGAGCGGCGCCTCCCTGAGCGAACCTCGATCGCGACCCTCGCCGCTCAGGCGGCGATCGGGCTCGGTTTCTACGCCTTCCTGCTTTTCTCCTCGAACCCGTTCGACCGCCTCTTTCCGGTCCCCGTCGAGGGCAACGGGCTGAACCCGCTGCTCCAGGATCCAGGCCTCGCCTTCCATCCGCCGACCCTTTATTTCGGCTATGTCGGGATCTCGGTCGCCTTCTCCTTCGCCGTCGGAGCTCTGATCACCCGCGACGTCGGGCCCGCCTTCGCCCGGGCCATGCGGCCCTGGGTGCTGATCGCCTGGATCTTCCTCACGCTGGGGATCACCGCCGGCTCCTATTGGGCTTATTACGAGCTGGGCTGGGGCGGATGGTGGTTCTGGGATCCGGTCGAGAACGCCTCGCTCATGCCCTGGCTCGCGGCGACGGCCCTTCTCCACTCGGTCACCGTGCTGGCCACCCGCGACGGCCTTCGCGCCTGGACCGTGATGCTTGCGGTCGTCGCCTTCTCAATGTCGATGGTCGGCACCTTCCTCGTCCGGTCGGGAATTCTCACCAGCGTCCACAGCTTCGCGGTCGACCCCGAGCGCGGCACCTTCATCCTCATCCTCCTCGCGCTCTACATCGGCGGGGCGCTGACCTTGTTCGGCCTTCGCGTCGGCACCGTGAAGGAGGGCTCGACGTTCGAGCCGGTCAGCCGCGAAGGAGCCCTGGTCGTGAACAACCTGCTCCTGTGCGTCATCCTGGCGCTCGTGTTCATGGGCACGCTCTACCCGCTCGTCACCGAGGCGCTGGGCGTCAAGGTCTCGATCGGCGCTCCCTATTTCAACCTCGTCACCGGCCCGTTCGCGCTTCTGCTCGTCATCGTGATGGCGCTTGGCCCGCTGATGCGCTGGCGGCGCGACCGGCTGGGCGAAGTCGCCCGGCGGGCCGCGCTTCCGATCCTGATCTCCGTGGCGGCCCTCCTGGCTGTCATCCTCCTGGCTCCGGGAATCGGCATCCTTCCGCTTCTCGGCCTGGTGCTGGCCCTGGGCGTGGGAGCAGCGAGCGTTGCGCCCTTGTGGAGGCGCAACCTGATCCGGACCCCGCTCTTCACTTGGGGAATGGTGATCTCCCATTTCGGGATCGCCGTCGCCCTCGCCGGAATGGCCAGCGAAAGCGCCTTTTCGAAGGAGACTTTGGTAGCGGCGCGGGTCGGCGACCGGATGTCGGTCGGGCCCTACAGCCTGAGCTTCGACTCCGTGGACCCGGTGGCCGGTCCCAACTGGACCGCGGTGGAAGCCAAGCTGACCGTCCGGCGCGGCAGCGGTGCGCCATTCGTTCTCCGGCCGCAGGCCCGGATGTTCAGCACGCCGCCGACCGAAACCAGCGAGGCGGCGATCGCGACCCGGCTCGACGGTCAGATCTACACAGTGATCGGAAAGCCCGACGGCGCCGGGCGCTGGCAGCTGCGCCTGTGGTGGAAGCCGTTCGTGAGCCTGATCTGGCTCGGCGGAGCGCTTGTCGGCCTGGGCGGGCTGCTCGCCCTGCTCGGCCGTGTGCGCCGCGGGCGCCGGGCGGCCCGGCAGGAGGCCTTCGCTTGAGACGGTTGCTGCTCTGGTTGCCTCTGGCGGTTTTCTTTGCCTTCCTGGTCACGGTCGCGATCGGGCTTCGCAAGCCCGCCGACACCGAGATCCGCTCTCGCATGATCGGCAAGGCGATGCCCGATTTCGCGCTCGAGCCCGCGGTCGCGAGCCATCCGGCGCTCACCGCCGCGAATCTGCGCTCCGGCAAGCCGCGTCTCGTCAACGTCTTCGCCAGCTGGTGCGTCCCCTGCAAGGCCGAGGCGCCCCAGCTGATGGCCTTGAAACGGCGCGGGGTGCCGATCGACGGGGTCGCAATCCGCGACCGGAGCGAGGACGTCGCCCGCTTCCTCGCCGAATGGGGCGATCCTTTCGATCGGATCGGCGCCGACCCGGCCAGCCGGGTTCAGTTCGCTTTGGGCTCATCGGGGGTTCCGGAGACCTTCGTCGTCGACGGCAAGGGCGTGATCCGCCACCAGCATATCGGCGACATTAGGCCTGAGAATGTACCGGAGATCCTCGCGGCTTATGAGGCGGCGAGATGATCTGTAGCCCGTCATTTCGAGGAGCGAAGCGACGAAGCAATCCAGCCTCCGGCCTCGGCGCCGCTGAATTGCTTCGCTTCGCTCGCAATGACGGCCTTGCCATCCTTGCAGCCCTTATCTTCTCCGCCCCCGCCTTCGCCCAATCCGCCCTGCCGCCCTCGCGCTACGCCTACACCCAGCTCGACGACCCTCGGCGGGAGGCCGAGGCGAGGGCCCTCATGGAGACCCTGCGCTGCCTCGTCTGCCAGGGCCAGTCGATCGCCGACAGCGACGCGGACATGGCCGGCGACATGCGCGCCTTGGTCCGCGAGCGGATCGCCGCCGGAGAGCAGCCGGAAGCGATTCGAAGCTGGCTGGTCGAACGTTACGGCGCCTGGGTGAGCTACAAGCCGACGGTGGAGCCGCTGACCTGGCCGCTGTGGGCGGCGCCGATCGTCTTGGTCGCGCTGGGCCTATGGCTCGCCCGTGGCCGCTTCCGGAGGAAGCCTCGCTGATGGGCCTGCTCATCCTCCTCATCCTGGCCCTGGCCTCGTTCGCGGCGATCTGGCGCCTGGCGGGTCTCGACCGCGCCGCAGCACAGCTCGTCGCGGCCGCCCTGCTGCTCGCCTGCGCGGGCTATGCCTGGCAGGGCAGCCCCGGATCTTCCGGCAGCCCGCACGGCGGCGCCGGGCGGCCGCCGGTGCCTGAGACCGCGTTCGGCACTCTGCGCAAGGACATGTTCGGCCAGTTCGACAAGGCCGACTGGTGGATGGGAATCGCAGAGAGCCGGTTAAGGCGCGGCGACACTCGCGAGGCGGCCGCGGCCATCCGCTCCGGCATTCGGGCGAATCCGGGCAACGCCACCTTGTGGACCGGCTATGGCGACGCGCTCGTCCTTCACGGCAACGGTCTGCTCAGCCCCGCGGCCGATCTGGCGTTCCGGCGGGCCGTTTCGCTCGCGCCTAAGCATCCGGGGCCGCGGCTCTTCTACGGGATCGCGCTCGCCCAAAACGGCCGTCTCGAGGAGGCGGAGTTGGCCTGGCGACAGGCGCTTGCGCTCAGTCCGGCCGGAGCGCCCTGGCGAGAGGGGCTGGAGCGGCAGATCGAGATGGTGCGGCAGGCGAGGGCGCAGGGCAGATAATCCTTCCCATCGTTAGATGGGGAGAGGGACCACCGAAGGTGGTGGAGGGGT
>DASVUW010000312.1:0-1593 GCA_036386845.1 Allosphingosinicella sp.
ATAATTTTCCGCCTTACTCTGTGGGTGAGGTCGGGCGCTTCGGAGCCCCGGGGCGGCGCGAGGTCGGCCACGGCAAGCTCGCCTGGCGGGCGCTCCACCCGGTTCTGCCCAGCCACGAGGAGTTCCCCTACACGATCCGGGTCCTCTCCGACATCACCGAGAGCAACGGCTCCTCGTCGATGGCGACGGTGTGCGGCGGCTGCCTCGCGCTCATGGACGCGGGCGTCCCGATCACCCGCCCGGTCTCGGGGATCGCCATGGGCCTGATCCTCGAAGGCAAGGACTTCGCGGTGATCAGCGACATCCTCGGCGACGAGGACCATCTCGGCGACATGGACTTCAAGGTCGCAGGCACCGAGAAGGGCATCACCTCGCTCCAGATGGACATCAAGATCGCCGGGATCACCGAGGAGATCATGCGCGTCGCACTCGACCAGGCCAATGAGGGCCGCGCCCACATCCTCCGCGAGATGGCGAAGGCGATGGGCGAGGTCCGCGGCGAGCTTTCGGCCCACGCGCCCCGCATCGAGACGATGCAGGTCGACAAGTCGAAGATCCGCGACATCATCGGCACCGGCGGCAAGATCATCCGCGAGATCGTCGCCACCACCGGCGCCAAGGTCGACATCGACGACGAGGGCATCGTCAAGATCTCGTCCTCCGACGTCAGCCAGATCGAGGCGGCCCGCCGCTGGATCCAGGGCATCGTCGAGGAGCCCGAGGTCGGCAAGGTCTATACCGGCAAGGTCGTCAACCTCGTCGATTTCGGCGCCTTCGTGAACTTCATGGGCGGCAAGGACGGCCTCGTCCACGTCTCGGAGATCCGCAACGAGCGGGTCGAGAAGGTGTCGGACGCGCTGAGCGAAGGCCAGGAAGTCAAGGTCAAGGTCCTCGAGATCGACCAGCGCGGCAAGGTCCGCCTCTCCATGCGGGTGGTCGACCAGGAGACCGGCGCCGAGCTTGAGGACACCCGTCCTCCGCGCGAAGGCGGCGATCGTGATCGGGGTCCGCGCGGCGACCGGGGCCCCAGGCGCGACGGCGAAGGCCGCGGCGACCGGGGCGGCGGCGGCGGCCGGGATCGCGGCCCGAGGCGCGACGGCGGCGGCCGTGACGGCGGCGGCGGCGGACGCGACCGCGGCCCGCGCGGCGAAGGCGGCGGCGACCGCGGCCCCCGTGAAGGCGGCGACCGTGATCGCGGCCCGCGTGAAGGCGGCGAGCGTTCCGAGCGTGGTGACCGGGGCGACCGCCCGCGGCGCGACCGCGAGGATCGCCCGCAGCGCGAGGAGGGGGGAGACCCCGAATTCGCGCCGGCCTTCCTGACGCGGAATGACGACTAAACGGGTTCGTCTCCATCGGAGATGGAGCCGGTTTAAGGGAAAGGCCTCGCGGGTGACCGCGGGGCCTTTTTCTTTGGTTCACGCGGAGCCGCGGAGGGCGCGAAGAGCGCGGAGGAAAAGCCAAAGGATGCCTCCGTGCCGGGGTCAGGAAAGCGCTCATCGCCCCTGGCGCGCCGCTTGGCAGCAGAGCGAGGCATTGAACTGGATGGGGTATCCGGCTCTGGACCAAACGGCCGCATCATCCGCCGCGACATCG
>DASVUW010000313.1:0-4417 GCA_036386845.1 Allosphingosinicella sp.
GAAACCGGCGCTGGCGGATCATCCGGGTCGAGGGCTCGAGCGCGGTCACCTCGCGCCCGGGGGGCTCGTAGGAGCCCGCCCCGGCGCCGACGTTGAGGATCGTCCTCGAATCCGCGAGGGCCGCCTCGATCGCCGCCGCGATCCGGGGGTCGGGCTTCCTGAGCTCGGAATAATCGAGCCCGATGCGGTCGTAACGGCTCGCCATGGCGCCCCTTATGGCGCAGCGGGATGACCGGAAAAAGGGAAATGGCGCGAGTGACGGGGCTCGAACCCGCGACCTCCGGCGTGACAGGCCGGCGCTCTAACCAACTGAGCTACACCCGCGTGGGAGGGGGCGAACTATGCGCTGGCCCCTCCCCTGTCAAGCGAGGCCGGTCGCCTATATTCCTCCCCGACATTTGTCGGGGAGGGGGACCGCGCGAAGCGCGGTGGAGGGGCTCTTCAGAGACTGGAAGGCCCCTCCACCATGCTTCGCATGGTCCCTCTCCCCTGCAATGCAGGGGAGGATTTACGGCTTCGCCGCCACCGCCCGCTCAGCCTCGGCATGGTCCTCGTGATGGGGGCCGGTGAGGGTGCCCTCCTCGAACAGGAAGCCGGCGATGTCGGGCTTGCCCGCCGCGTCGAGGACGGTCTTCATGATGATGAGCAGGGGCACGGCCAGCAGAGCCCCGGTCGTCCCCCAGACCCACGCCCAGAAGCTCAGGGCGACGAGGATGAGGAGCGGGTTGATGGTGAGGCGGCGGCCGACGAAGAAGGGGGTGATGAGGTTCGCTTCCACGAGATGGACCCCGATGAAGCAGAGCGCCGGGAGGAAGGCGTACCAGGGGTCCGCGAAGGCCATCAGCCCGCCGAGCGCCAGAAGCAGGACCGAGGCGATCGGCCCCAGATAGGGTATGTAGTTGAGGACCGCGACTATCCCTCCCCACATGAGCGGGGTGGGCATGTCGAGCAGATAGAGGATCATCGACACGGAAAGGCCCATCGCGATGTTCACGATGGTGATCGTGCCAAGATAGGTGGAGGTGGCGTCGACCACTTCCTGGATCGCCCGGGCGGTGGTCATCGCGCCGTCGAAGCTGGAGCGGGCGGTGATGGTGCGGCGGCGCATCCGGGTCCAGCCGGCCAGGAAGAAGAAGATCACCAGCAGGGCGAAGAACATCTGGATGGCGGCAAAGGGCGCCGAGGTGGCGATGATGTCGTGGAGGGAGTTGGGGGTCTCGAGCTGGACGGTGCGGGGGGTCGCGGCGTGGGTCCCGAACTGCTCGACGATGTCGTCGAGGAAGCGCTCCAGGTCCGAATAGACCTCCATCAGGGGCGCGAGCGTGTCGCGCACCCGGCCGATCCGCTCCGGAAGAAGCCGGACCCACTCCGCCGCCGGAAGGACGATCGAGGCGACCGCGATATTGGCCATGGTGATGAGGACCAGGATGCAGGTGAAGGCGGCCAGCGGCGACGGGAAGCGCCGCCGCTCGAGCCATTCGAGCATCGGGACGAGGGCGATGGCGATGACCAGCGCCGCCGTGACCGGAAGGAAGAATTCGGCGCCGGCCCTGAGCGCGAAGGGGAAGGCGATGGCGAGCCCGGCGCCCGCGATCAAGGTTAACGCGGCAAGCAGCCGGTCGCGCCGGTAAGCGACCTCGCCCGACTCCCAAACGGGATCGGCCGGCTCGACTTGCGTCGCTCCTTCAATGACTTCCTTCCCCTGGAGGCTGTTCATCTTCCTTACCGCAGCCCTTCAAACTTGGCTTAAGCCCAACAGCTAATCAGCCGTTAACGCATTCTTAGGTGCTTCCCCCGCATTAGCTCCAAATCGGACCAAAGCTCGCAAGGGGCAGCAATGCGTTATCAGGCTATGGGCGCCAAATCACCGGCGTTCCGCAAAAATGCAGCATTGGCCGCCTTTACGGCGGTCTCGGCGTGCATTTTCGCGAGCCCCGCCTTTGCGGCCGGAACCCCCGCGGGCACCAACATCACCAACGTGGCCACCGCCACCTACGAGCTTCCGAACGGCGCCGCGGCCAGCATCGATTCGAACATCGTCACCCTGATGGTCGACGAGCTGCTCGACGTCAGCGTCGCCTGGAGCGACCCGTCCGACGTCCCGGCTTCGGCCGGAGCGACCGGTCAGCTGCTCAAGTTCACGGTCACCAACGGGGGCAACGGCGCGGAGAGCTTTACGCTGGCAACCGTCGCCAATGGCGGCGGCGACGATTTCGACCCGTCGGTCACCTCCATCGTTCTCGATAGCAACTCCAACGGCGCCTACGACGCCGGAGTCGACACCGTCTATTCGAGCGGAAGCAACGATCCGCAGCTGAATCCCGATCAGTCGATGACCGTCTTCGTCCTCTCGAGCATCCCCGCCGGCGCGGCCGACGGCCAGCGCGGCCGGGTCGACCTCACCGCGGCGGCGAAGACCGGCTCGGGAACTCCCGGCACCAGCTTCGCGGGCCAGGGCCAGGGCGGCGGCGACGCCGTCGTCGGGGCGACCGGGGCGGATTCGGACGACGACGGCTATTATCGCGTGGCAAGGGCCAGCGTCGCCTTCGTCAAGAGCGCGACCGTCGCCGACGCCTTCGGCGGAACCGCCGCCGCGCCCGGCTCCACGATCACCTACACGCTCGCCGCCACGGTGAGCGGCTCCGGAAGCCTCGCCAACCTCAGGGTGAGCGACCCGGTCCCGGCCGGAACCACCTACAAGCCCGGCTCCCTCACCCTCGAGGGCGCCCCGCTCACCGATGCGGCCGACGCCGATTCGGGAAGCTTCACGGGCACCGCCATCGACGTCGGCCTCGGCACCGTCGCCGCCGGCGCGACTCGAACCATCACGTTCCAAGTGAAGATCGACTGAGAAGGATGACGCCCATGAAGATCTGGCTTGCGCTCTTCGCGCTTCTCGCTCCCGCCGCCGCTTCGGCGGCCGACGCTGTATCGCTGACCAGCAAGGTGCTGGTGGAGCGAGTCAAGCCCGGCGCCGACGGCAAGCCGGTCACGGTCCGCGAGGAGCCGGGCGTCGTCACTCCGGGCGACAAGCTGGTCGTCGTCCTCAGCTATCGCAACAAGGGCGCCGAGCCGGCGACCGGCTTCACGCTCACCAACCCGATTCCGGCGTCGGTCGCCTTTACCGGCACCGACGATTCGAGCGCTTCCGTCTCAGTGGACGGCGGCAAGAGCTGGGGGGCCCTGGCTTCCCTCAAGGTCGTGGCGGCGGACGGCACCAGCCGCCCGGCGGCCGCGGCCGACGTCACCCACATCCGCTGGTCGTTCGGCCGGCCGATCGCCGCGGGCAGCGGCGGGGAGCTCAGCTTCCGGGGCGTCGTCGAATAATTTCGCAACCCCGCTTTCGGCGCCGGCGGGGGGGTACAGGCGCCCATGCACAACACGATTGGACCAGAGATGACCAGAAACATGAGATTGCTCGCCTCCGCCAGCGTGCTGGCGGCGACGGCTTTCGCGGCTTCCCCCGCCTTCGCGGCCGGGACGACCGCGGGGACCACCGTGACCAACAGCGTCACCCTCGACTACAAGGTCGGAGGGGTCGACCAGGGCCAGATCACCGCCAGCGACACCTTCACGGTCGACCGCAAGGTCAACCTGACGGTGACCGAGACGGGTAATCTGGCCACCACGGTCACGCCGGGCCAGACCGCCGCGGTGACCGTCTTCAGCGTCACCAACTCGTCCAACGCTCCGCTCGACTTCGCGCTTGCCGCGAGCCAGCTCAGCGGCGGAACCGCTGCACATGGCCGCACCGACAATTTCGACGTCACCAACACCAAGATCTACGCCGACACCAATGCCAACGGTTCCTTCGACCCGGGCACCGACCAGGAGACCGCCTATCTCGATCAGGTACTGGCCGACACCAGCCGGACCGTCTTCATCGTGGCGGACGTCCCGGTGGGCCGGGCGACCAACGACGCCGCCGGCGTTCGACTGAGCGCCACCGCCGCCGAAGCCACCGCCACCGGCAGCCTCGGCGCGACCGTGACCCAGACGACCGGCGCCAATAGCTCGGGCATGGACACCGTGTTCGCGGACACCAACACCGGCGGCAACGTCGCGCGCGACGGGATCCACTTCGCGGAGGACGATTACGTGGTCCACGCGGCGTCGCTGACGGCGACCAAGACCAGTCGTGTGATCAGCGATCCGCTCAACGGGACGACCGATCCGAAGATGATCCCCGGCGCGGTGATCGAATATTGCATTGCCGTTGCGAACGCCGCCGGCAGCGCAGCGGCGACCGCGGTCAATATCTCGGACGACGTGCCGGACGAGACGACCTACGATCCCGCCTTCGGAATCAGGCTGAACGGCACCATGACCGGAAGCACCTGCAACCTCGGCCCGAGCAGCGGATCCTATACCAACGGTATCGTCAGCGGCACGATCTCCAGCATCGACGCCGGCGAGG
>DASVUW010000314.1:0-6801 GCA_036386845.1 Allosphingosinicella sp.
CGGTGATTTCAGGGGGTGAAAGGCGCAGGCGATCTTCACCCGCTGGGTTCCCCGCCGGCGCCGGGGCGACGAGAGCGCCCGGAACCTTGCCCTCTTTCGCCCCCTCCCCTATCCCGCGCCAATGCGTTTCGAAGGCACTCAGAATTATGTCGCGACCGACGACCTCAAGGTCGCGGTCAACGCTGCAGTCACCCTTCGACGGCCCCTTCTGGTCAAGGGCGAGCCCGGCACCGGCAAGACGGTGCTCGCGCACGAGATCGCAGCGGCTCTCGACGCCCCGCTGATCGAATGGCACGTCAAGTCGACGACCAAGGCGCACCAGGGGCTCTATGAATATGACGCGGTGGCCCGGCTTCGCGACGGCCAGCTCGGCGATCCTCGGGTGCACGAAATTTCCAACTACATCCGCCGCGGCAAATTGTGGGAGGCCTTCACCAGCCCGAAGCTCCCGGTTCTGCTCATCGACGAAATCGACAAAGCGGATATCGAATTCCCCAACGACCTCCTCCAGGAGCTCGATCGGATGGAGTTCCACGTCTACGAGACGAAGGAGACGGTGAAGGCGGCCGAGCGGCCGATCGTCGTCATCACGTCCAACAACGAGAAGGAGCTTCCCGACGCGTTCCTGCGCCGCTGCTTCTTCCACTACATCAAGTTCCCGGACCGCGACACGATGCAGGCCATCATCGACGTCCACTTCCCCGGGATCCAGAAGATGCTGGTCTCCAGGGCGATGGACATATTCTACCAGGTCCGAGAGGTGCCCGGCCTCAAGAAGAAGCCGTCGACAAGCGAGCTTATCGACTGGCTGAAGCTTCTCCTCCACGAAGACATGCCGCTCGAGGTCCTCCAGTCCCGCGACCCGTCCAAGGCGATCCCGCCGCTCCACGGCGCCCTTCTAAAGAACGAGCAGGACGTGATGCTGTTCGAGCGGCTGGCGCTCATGAGCCGGCGTCCGACCTGATCGTCATCCCGGCGGAAGCCGGGACCTCGGGACGAGAAGTCTCGGCGGGTCTCCCCGAGGTCCCGGCTTTCGCCGGGATGACGGGTTAAATCCGAATTCCCAATACGGACTTGCGAACCTTCGGCGCGCAGCCCTATCGTCCGGTTTCGCCGTGGGGAGAGTGGGTTATGCGTGGGACGATCTTGTTGGGGGCCCTGTTGCTCGGCCTCGCCGCGCCTGCGGCGGCGCTGGTTCAGCCGGCGCCGGCTTCCGACTTCTGGACGGTCTCGGAGCAGCGGCTGATCTTCAGGCCCGCCCAGCTTTCGGTGCCGAGAAGCGCCGCCGGAGTCGAATATTTCGAGACGAGCGAGTTCAGCCGGAAGGGCGAGGGCCTCGACACCGCGATCAAATATCGAAGCGCTGACCAGAAGATCTTCGCGACTCTCTACGTCTATTATCCCAGCTTCGCCCATACCGGAGTCCAGGCGATCGCCACAGACCAGGCGATCCGCGGCGGGACCCGTTCGCCGGGCATCCGGGCGCTCGGCACCGGCGTGGCGCCGGCGGGCGGAAAACCGGGAGTCGCCGTGACCGCGGACTACGACAATTATCTCGGCGAGAATTATACCAAGGCCGCCTTCCTCAAGGCCGGACGCTGGATGCTGAAGCTTCGAGTGACCGGTCCGGAATCCCGCTCGGCCGAGGTCGGCACGGTCATGAAGGCGCTGCTCGACGGACTTCGCTTCGAGGGGGAAGCTCAGCCGCGCCCCGCGACGCCCATCGCCGCCGGCCAGTGCGCGTCGACCGACCGGCCGGACGCCGCGGTCACGACGGGCGGGGGCGACGCCACCGCGATCGCCATGTCGGACGCCGACGGAGCGCCGGCGGTCAAGGCCGCTCGCGGCGGTGGGAAGGCGTTTCCGGCCCGGGTCGGCCGCGACTGGTGCCGGACGCTCCTTCAGGTCGGCACCCAGCGGACGGCCGTGCTTCAGGCCACGGGCAAGGGCGGCCCAGCCCGCGGCCTCGACGGCGACTCGGCCCTGCTCGTGCTCTACAGCGACAGCGGCGGAGTGCTGGAGGTCGTCCGGCTTGCGAAGGAGCGGAAATATATCCTGCTCCACCACGACATCGGTGAAGTGAAGGTGCTGGACAGCTATGATGCGATGCCGAGCCTGGCCCAGATCGGCCGGCTGTTCACCGACCCTACGGGCATCCGGGTGCGGATCCGGCTCAAGCCCGACGGAACGAGCGAAGTCCAGCTCCCGGGGGCGCGCGGCGACGGTAAGGAAGGTAATTGAGCCTCACCCGTCATCCCGGCGAAAGCCGGGACCTCAGGACAAGACGTCCCGGCGGGCCACCCCGAGGTCCCGGGTTCCGCCGGGATGACGGCTCCCGCCGTCAGAGCCGCATCGCCTCGTCGCGATAGGCGAGCTCGAAATTGCCCCAGCGGCGGCCGTTTATGGTGAGCGGCACGAAGACCGTCTTGACGGGCAGGTAGCGGCCTTCGCCGAGGTCCATCGAGTAAGTGGCGAGCATCGCCTCCTTTTCGCTTTCGACCGCCCGGCGGGTGACGTCGTCGAGGAAGTTGCGCCGGTTGCGGCAATGCTCGGCGTTCCAGGCGGGATCCGAGCTCTGCGGCTTCGACCGCTCGGAGATATGGGTGGGCAGATAGCCTTGATTGTCGGAGATCGCGCAGGCGATGAGGCGCGGCTCGCGGCTCATCAGCCGGTCGAGGACCGGCCGCACGACGAGGTCGGCGAGGTCGCTGAAGCGGGTCGAATATTGGACGGGGTTGGTCCCCGGCATCGCCGTGTACCGCGTATCGAAGACGTCGTCCTCGCCAGCGCGGCCGGCGACGATGGCGGCCTCGACCGCTTCCCGGATCTCGCGCATCCCGGCCTGGGCGAATTCGATGAAGGGCGTGTCGTCGATCCGGACCCCCGAGCTTGCAAGCCGGTCGAGCATCTCGTTCGACAGGGTCTCGAGCTTGCTCAAGCGGCCATGGACCTGGAGCAATTGCCCGCCATTGTCGCGGGCGTCGGCGGCGAAGCTCGACAGGCCGGATTTGACCGAATCGACGCTCTGCTGGATGTGGCTTGTCGACTGGGCGATCCCGTCGGTCTGGCGGTCGACCAGGGCGACGATCTCGGCGACCTGGCGGACGGTGTCGGTGATCGTCGCGAAGCCGCTTCGGGCGACCCGGCTGCGGCCCACCCCGGTCTCGATCTCGGCGGTGACCGCCTCGGCCTCGCGGGTCAGCGACGCGATGGTGCCGGTGATCTCGCTGGTCGCGGTCCTCGTTTCCTGGGCGAGCTTCTTCACTTCCGCGGCGACGACGGCGAAGCTTCGACCCGCCTCGCCCGCCCTCGCCGCCTCGATGGTGGCGTTGAGGGCCAGCATGTTGGTCCGGTAGGCGATCCGCTCGATGCTGGAGGAGACGTTCTGGACCCGGCTCATCGCCTCGGCGAATCCGGTCATCCGCTCCCCCAGCTGGACGACGAGGTCGGTGAGGCCGCTGAATATCCCGATCGTGTCCTCGATCGCGGCCCGCCCTTCCGACAGTCGCTCGCGCGCCTGCTCGGCGAGGATCCGCGCTTCGTCTGTGGAATCGGCGACCCGCGCCTGGTCGAGGAGCAGCCGGCTGGTCACTTCCTCGAGCGAATCCAGTGTTCGAAGGTTGGACGAGATGCGCTCTGACACTCCAGAGACGTAGCCGGAGACGTCGCTGCACTCGATCGCCAGGGCCCCGCAATTGCGGGCGACGATGTTGATCGCATTTCCGTCCGCTTCGTCGATCGCCCTCGTCGCCACGTGCCGCCCCCTGATGGTTCGGGACAGAGGGCTAAGCCGGAAAGGTTGAAACGCCGTTAACCAAGCACGTCGCCCCAGCGCAGGCTGGGGCCCCGGGGGGTGAAAAGCTCGGTGTTCTTCACCCCCCGGGACCCCAGCCTTCGCTGGGGTGACGACGCGGGCCGGACGGAGTACAGCCCGCAACGCCATGTTCTTCTCCTTCGTCGACGAGCTTCGCGCCGCCGGGATCCCCGCCTCGATGAAGGAGCATCTCGTGCTTCTGGAGGCGCTCGATTCGGACGTCATCCGCACCAGCCCGGAGGAATTCTACTATCTCGCCCGAGCCACCTTCGTGAAGGACGAGGGGCTTCTCGACCGCTTCGACCAGGTGTTCGGCAAGGTCTTCAAGGGGCTGGAGGCGGATTACGGCACCGACTCGGTTCCGATCCCCGAGGAATGGCTGAAGAAGGTCGCCGAGCTTTATCTCTCCCCCGAGGAGATGGCCAAGATCCAGGCGCTCGGCTCGTGGGAGGAGATCATGGCCGCCCTCAAGCAGCGGCTGGAGGAGCAGCAGGGACGGCACCAGGGCGGATCGAAGTGGATCGGAACCGCCGGCACCTCCCCCTTCGGCGCCTATGGCTACAATCCGGAAGGAATCCGGATCGGCCAGGAAGGCGGCCGCAACCGGAGCGCGATCAAGGTCTGGGACAAGCGCGAGTTCAGGAACCTGGACAGCCAGGTCGAGCTCGGCACCCGCAACATCAAGGTCGCGCTCCGCCGCCTGCGCCGCTTCGCCCGCGAAGGGGCGGCCGACGAGCTCGACCTCGACGAGACGATCGACGGCACCGCGCGAAAGGGCTGGCTCGACATCCGGATGCGCCCCGAGCGGCACAATGCGGTGAAGCTGCTCCTCCTTCTCGACGTCGGCGGCTCGATGGATCCGCACGTCAAGGTCTGCGAGGAGCTCTTCTCCGCCGCCCACACCGAGTTCAAGAATCTCGAATTCTTCTACTTCCACAATTGCCCCTATGAGAGCCTGTGGAAGGACAATCGCCGCCGCTTCGCCGAGCGCACGGCGACCTGGGACGTGCTCCACAAATTCGGCCACGACTGGAAGATCGTGCTCGTCGGCGACGCCTCGATGAGCCCCTACGAGGTCAGCCATCCCGGCGGCTCGGTGGAGCATTATAACGAGGAAGCCGGCGCCGTCTGGATGCAGCGCCTGGTGAACACCTATCCGAGCTCGGTCTGGCTCAACCCCACGCCGGAGAAATATTGGGGCTACAGCCAGTCGACCCAGATGATCCGCCAGCTCATGCTCGAGCGGATGTACCCGCTGACGCTGGAGGGGCTGGACGACGCGATGCGGGCGCTGAGCCGGAAGGTCTGAGCGACGCGTCGCCCCAGCGAAGGCGGGGGCCCCAGGGGGTGAAAAGCGCCGTGCCCTTCACTCGCTGGCGTCCCAGCCTTCGCTGGGACGACGGTCACTCGAAATCCGCGGCCCGGTCCCCCAGCAGAAATCGCGGCCCCGGCCCCGCTCGCGCGGCGCGATCCCCCGGGTTGTAGAGCGCGCACTTTTCCAGCGACAGGCACCCGCATCCGATGCAGCCGTCCAATTTGTCGCGGGTCCGTTCGAGAAACGCGATCCGCTCGTCGAGCGTGGAGCGGAGCCGCTCGCTGATCGACTGCCAGTCCGACTTGTTGGGTGCGCGCCCGTTCGGCAAGCTCGCCATCTCCCTTTGGATTTCGCCGAGCGTGAGGCCGCAGCGCTGGGCGATCAGGGCGAAGGACAGTCGGCGGAGGTCGGAGCGCATGAAACGGCGCTGGTTGCCGCCCGTGCGTATCGCGCTGACCAGGCCGCGCGCCTCGTAGAATCGGATCGCCGAGACCGAGAGCCCGGTCCTGCGGGCCAGGTCGCCGATGGTGAGGACGGCCGGGGATTCCATGGAAAAACGCCTTCGAAAATGAAGCTTGACCTCAACTTAGCTTGAGGTCGTACGACTCGCAAATCGAAGGGGCGAAAAGAGCGAGGAGAATGAGAAATGGCACTGGCAAGGATCGAACACGTCAATCTGACCGTCCGCGATCCGGCCCGGACCGCGCAGCTGCTTCAGTCGGTATTCGGCTGGCACATTCGCTGGCAAGGGCCCTCCATGGCCGGAGGACGGACGGTCCACGTCGGAACGAGCGATCATTATGTCGCCCTCTATACCGCCCCGGACAGGGTCTACAGCGACGACCAGTTCATCAAGGGCCGTCCGTTCAACCACGTCGCCCTCGAAGTGGACGATCTCGACGAGACCGAGGCGCGGGTCGGGGCGGCGGGCCTGACCCCCTTCTCGCACGGCGACTACGAGCCCGGCCGCCGCTTCTACTTCCTCGACCCGGACGGGATCGAATATGAGGTGGTGAGCTATCGGTAGCGCGTCGCCCCAGCGAAGGCTGGCGCCCCGGTGGGTGAAGAGCACCTGGGCTTTCACCCGCCGGGATCCCAGCCTTCGCTGGGATGACGGATATCAGCCGCTCGCCTTGGCGGCGGCGATGGCGGGCGGAAGGTGGGCGGCGGCGAAGGGCTTCTTCACGACCGAGGCCTCGGGGTCGCGGGCCCGGACCCGCCCGATCTGCTGGGTGATGAACAGCACGGGGACCTTGAGCTTGGAGCGGATCCGCTCGACCGCTCGGATTCCGCTGCCATGGTGAAGCTCGACGGCGGCGGTGACGAGATCCGGCGGATCGGCTTCGGCCGAGGCCACGGCCTCTTCCTCCGTCGTCGCCATCTCGATCGACGTGAAGCCGGCATCCCTCAGCGCGTCCTCGATCATGAAGGACGTAAATATCTGTGGCTCGATGATCAGAGCGCGCATCACATTCTCTTGCTTTGAACTCTTACGGCGGCGGGACCAGGAACAACCCGACGAGCTTCTTAAACGACCCTGATCTATGTTGGTTGCCTGGGTTGTCGAAAAAAGCCGTTGTTTTCGGGGCGTTATGACTCGAAGGCGAGCGGTCGGGTGACCGAAAACTCGTCGCCCAGCGAAGGCTGGGGCCCCGGCGGGTGAAGAGCCCGG
>DASVUW010000315.1:0-5067 GCA_036386845.1 Allosphingosinicella sp.
CTCGACCCTTCCACCTACGCCGAGCTCCTGGCGCTGTGCGGAAGCGAGGACCTCTTTCGCCTCAACGTGGCCTATGGCGACGGAACCCCCATCGAGGAATCCGCTCTGGCGGAGATTAGGCGGGTCATCCGCGAAGAGACCGTGGCCCACGTCTGGCAGGCCGGGGATATTCTAATGCTGGACAATATGCTCGCCGCGCACGGGCGCCGCCCGTTCCAGGGCGCGCGCCGCATTGCGGTTGCCATGAGCTGACCGGGACTGCGAGGATTAAAGCGCCGATAATTTCATATGGGCGCTGGCGAGGGGGCTTTGCTCCGCACGACAGGCCAAATCCATTTCCAAGATCATCGCCATCGACGTGAGCTGCGACGGAGTCATGGTGCGCGACCCGCAAGGCTGGCCGAATTGGGAGACTTCGATCCGCAATACCTCCTTGGCACGGATTGCCCCCGCCTGAGGATCCAACCTGGCAAGCCGCCGATCAGGCGTCGATCGAGCGTCCCTCCCCGTCCATGTGCAGATACGTAGTGTTGAAGTCCCCGGCTGCGGCGAGCTTTGGCCAGTTCGGCACCCGTACAGCCCGCATGGTTCGCGTAATCAGTCCGTCGGATTCAAGCCCCTTCAGGGTGCGGTTGACATGGACCGGAGTCAGCCCAAGGCAGTCCGCGAGATGCTCCTGAGTCATGGGAAGCTCATAATTGGAGTGCTCGCCAAGGCCTGCGGTTTCGAGCCTCAGAGCGAATTCGCAGAGCAGGTGCGCCATCCGCGTCGACGAATCGCGCCGCCCGACGTTCGCGGTCCACTCGCGGTGAACGGATCCGTCGACGAGCGTATCGTGCCACATCGCTTCCGCCACCGCCGGCCGCTCGCGCATCAGCTCCAGGACCGCTTCACGCGGGATGGCCGCGATCTCGATCGGAGTCAGCGCCTGGACGTTGTGATCGGCGATTCCGAGCAGCGAGTTCTGGAGATCGACTATGTCGCCCTTCATATGAATGGCGAGGATCTGCCGGCCCCCGTCCCCGACGATCTTCGAGCGGTAGGCGAAACCGGAAAGCAGAAGGCAGCTATTCTCCGCGCGGTCGCCCTCGCGGACGACATATTGGCTCGGCCCGAGGCTGCGCAGCTTGTAGGGCAAGGCGAGCAAAGCGACGCGGTCGTCCTCGTCCAGGGACCTCCAGCGCTCGAGCTTCGGCAACATGGCGGCAAGGGGGGATGTGGCGGTGGACATAGCGGCTCTCCGGGTTGCGGGCATGAGCACTATGTCTCGCAGCCATCGGAATGCCTTAGGGATCCGCCGATGGTGAGCCGCTCTAACACCGATCCGGATGCTTCGCCTTATACTATGATGGATTAAGCAGGAGCACCTTAACTTGCTACCCTAACATGAATCGGTTCCGGCCGGCTCTAACGGGCGCCGTCCTTTTCCAGCACCAGCTCGACAGCCTCCTTGAACGGAAGCGACAGGACCAGATTCCCCGCACCGTCATATACGTCGATTCGTCCGGTGAGATCGACCCGGCCGTCACGCACGTCCTCGCAGATGATCGAGCGCGCCCCCTTCAGCGCCTGCGCTCGCACCACTTCGAGGTCGGCAAGCTCACGGGGGTCGGGGTCCGGCACGGCCCCGAAGCGGTCGGTAAGGTGGAAATAAAAGGGCGGCACAGCTTCAGGATCCGCCGAACTTGCCTGTCACCTTCTGAAGGGCGTCGTGGACGATGCCGTGTCCGGACGCGCCCACCAGATCGCCCGCACGCGACGAGACCTCGCCATCGCGCCGCTCCGTCCGGATCAGGTGCAGATATCGGGGATCATATTGGGCCACCTCCCTGAGGCGCTTCGGGTCGAGGATGGTGAGGACCTTTCCCCTGATCTCAACCAGGCCCTCCGCGCGGAGCTGGCCGAGGATCCGGTTGACGTGGACCGGCGTCATTCCGGTGGCGTCGGCAAGCTCCTCCTGGGTGATCGGAAACGGAATCGAATCGTCGGTGGTCTCCCCGACGACCCTGTAGCGGACCAGCATTTCGTAGAATAAATGCGCGATCCGCTCGCGCGCGTCCCGGCTGCCATGATCGACGATCCATTCCCGCAGGATGGCCGAGTCGGTCATCGTGCTCCACCACATCGCCCGGGTGATGTTCGACGACTGGGTGAGCAGCTCTTCCATCACATCCGCGGGCACGAGAAGGCATGTGGTTTGCGCCATCGCTACGATGTCGTGATCCATCGCTTCGAGGATGAAGACCTCCACGTCGCAAAGGTCGCCCGGAACGAGGAAGGCCAGGGTCTGACGGCTGCCGTCGGCGAGAGTCTTGGAACGCGCCGCAAGGCCGGTGAGGACGAGGTGAACGTCCGTGACCTTCTCGCCCTGTTCGATGATCGTCTCGCCCTTCGCGAAGCTTTGCGTGGGGTAGCTCATCAGCGCGTTCAGCCGCTCGCGCTCCTCCTGCTCGAAGCGGGTGAACTGCTCCAATTTCATCGTCAGCGGGTTGGTCATAAGCAAAGCCTCTTCGGTTCACCGAAGAACGGATGAGGCGGGTTCAGGCTCCGTATCGGCCGGCGGCAGTGACCGGTCGGCTCATTCGGCCGCTTCCAGCCGGACCTCGTCTTCGCGGCGATGCACGGCCCATTCGCCTTCGCGGCGAGCGGCGCGGCATTCGCGTACGAAGCGCTCGAGGGTGGTTTCGCCCGGAGGAAGGTAGGAGATCGGGCCGCTCCAGGCGAAGAGCGGCCGGGCGGCCGGCCTTCCCGTCTCGACAAGCAGTGCCGGATCGCGGTCGGCGACGACCGCGAGGTCGCGCGCGAACCGGGCCTCGGAAAGCCGCTCGCCGGGCACGAACCGGATCTCGCCCGTCACTCCGTCGAGCAGAAGGTCGAGCACGCCGTCGACGAGGTCGGGCCCGTAGACCCGGTCCCACAGGGCGCCCGAATCGACCTCGACCCTCCGGCCCCGATCGAGCGCATCGAGGATCCGGACGGCCCGCGCCGATCGGTCCCAAGGCGCGTAGACCGCGCCGGTGCGCACCAGCAGCAACCCGGCCCGTCCGGGCGCCGGAGCCCGGGAGGTGAGGCCGGTGACGACCGCGCACGCGACGGAGTGGCGGTCGCACGCCTCCACCAGCGAGGCCGCCGGCGGCGCATTGCACGACTGTGGCGCCATGCAGACATTGCTTCGGTCGCGGGCATCCAGAACGGCCCAGGGCCGCGCCTCGGCAAGCCTCGCTTCGGCTTCCTCGCCGCACCGCACGTAAGGAAGCCCGCGCACTTCGCAGGCTCGAATCGCGAGCCGGCTGAGAGGGCCCTCGTCGCCGACGATCATCAAGGGGGCCCGACCGGAAGCGCCTATCTCGACCTCGAAGCTGGGTTCGCTGCCCGGAACGGCGTCCAGGAAGCGCGAGCTGCGGTGCCACCAGCCGGGGGAATCGAGAAAGGGGAGATCGGGCGCACCGCCTTCCGCAAGCTGCTTCAGGACGGGCGCCATCAGGGTCGGGCGCGGGGTGCCGGTCCGGCAGTCGTAGACGCCGGTTTCATAATGCCCGATGAAGCGGGTCACCATCCGGTTCCAGTCGTGCGAGCCGAGCAACGACCAGGCGGTGACGGCTCGAATGTCCATGCCGCCCAGGCGGAGCGAGTCGACCGCCTGCCAGACCTCGACGAACCAGCGGACCTGCTCCTCCCGGGTCGCACCGTTATGGCATTCGGTCACGGCCATCGGCAGTCCGAAGCGCTCCCAGGCCTGCTCGAGCAGCGCCGGGAGCCCGAGGACGCCTTCCTTGCGGTTGCGGATCGCATCGACGTCGACGAACTCGAGGCCCGAGCATTTGCCCGTCTCGCGATCGGCCAGCGACCTGTCCGGGTAGAGCTCGACCCGGTGGTCGCGCAGGCGTTCGCTCGAGAGGTAATGGTTGATCCCGATGATGTCCGGCGGGCACGGATCGCCGGCAATCGTGCGTAGGCGCTCCGCGAGGCCGAACCCGGCGATATGGTCGTAAAGGGCATGGCCTGGAACGACCGTGCCGCACAACAGGTCCCAGCCGACCCAACGGCGCTCGTTCTGGAAATCGGCATCGCATTGCAACGGCGCAGTGGCGTGACAATAGCCAAGGTCGTCGGTCTGGATCAGGCGCGCTTCGGGATTGACCTCGCGGATCGCCCGCATCGCCAGGCGCGTGGCGTCGATCTCGTTCAGCAGGGCGATCCAGAACAGGCGCTCGTCCTTGGTGTGCGGATACCAATAGCCGTAGAGAGCGCTGAACCGGGCGGTGGTCAGGTTCTCGTTCACCGGCGTCCAGTCGCGGATCCACGGATAACGCGCGGCGACGGCCGCGGCGTGCGCCGCGAGGCCCGGCGCGAAGCTATCCTCGATCAGGCTCGTATAATGAGGTCCGCTGCCGTGATGGCAGAGGGTCAGGATCGGGTCCATACCGAGCCGGCGAATCTCGGCCAGGCGTTCATCGGTCCAGGCGAAATCGCGCGCTTCCGGATCGTTCGGCGAGATGCGCTCCCAAAGCGCGGGATAACGGAGCGAACGCATGCCGAGCTCAGCGAAGAGTTGCAGGTCCTCAATCCGCTCTTGATGCCCGGTGCGCGGGGTCTGGTCGAACCACTGATCTCCAACCCGGTTGACGGTGCATTCGTATCCACCCCACAACTCAAGAGAGCTCATGGCATACCTTCCCAGTTGTTTCGACATGTGCCACGAACACTACAAGGACGCGTATCCGACGGCTGAGGTTAAATTGGAAACCTCGCGCATCCGGTGCAGTTCCTTGGTAAATGCCTCCCTCTAACATATAGCAGTAACTTTGGAGGATGCCGCGAGGACTTAGGCCGCGAAATTAAAATATGATATTTACCGAGGTTGGAGAACACCGCGCCCTTGGCCTTCATCGACCGATCCCTCAGCAAATGACGGCCGCTTGTCATCGGACAGCCAGGGATCCGAACCGAACCCTCTCTTTGGTCCGAAAGCTCTCGGCGGCGGCGCTCGCTCCCGGCCGAGGGTCCCCTGCTCGGTTCGGGCGCGGCGGGCGGCGGAGCCGAGGCGGGCTCGCCTCGCGGCGCCCG
>DASVUW010000316.1:0-4888 GCA_036386845.1 Allosphingosinicella sp.
CGCGCATATGTGCTTCATCGCCGCCGGCATGGGCGGGGGCACCGGCACCGGCGCGGCTCCGGTCATCGCCAAGGCGGCGCGCGACCGCGGCGTCCTCACCGTCGGGGTCGTCACCAAGCCGTTCAGCTTCGAGGGCAATCGCCGCGGCCGCTCGGCGGAAGCCGGGATCGAGGAGCTTCAGGCCCATGTCGACACCCTGATCGTCATCCCCAACCAGAACCTCTTCCGGATCGCCAACCCGAACACGACCTTCAAGGAAGCGTTCATGATGGCCGACGAGGTCCTCCAGCAGGGCGTCCGCGGGATCACCGACCTGATGGTCATGCCCGGCCTCATCAACCTCGACTTCGCCGACGTCCGCTCGGTGATGGGCGAGATGGGCAAGGCGATGATGGGCACCGGCGAGGCCTCGGGCGACAACCGCGCCATCGAGGCGGCCGAGAAGGCGATCGCCAACCCGCTGCTCGACGGAGTCAGCATGAAGGGCGCCCGCGGGGTGATCATCTCGATCACGGGCGGCGAGGACATGCGGCTGATGGAGGTCGACGAGGCCGCAAGCCACATCAAGGAGCTGGTCGATCCCGACGCCAACATCATCTGGGGCTCGGCCTTCAACAACGAGCTCGAGGGCAGGATCCGGGTCTCCGTCGTCGCCACCGGAATCGACGCCGAGGCGGCGACCCAGGCGCCGCCGCTCCCAGCCAAGGTCTTCACCTTCCCCGGTGCTCGAACCGCCGCTTCGGCAGCCGAGGCTCCGAAAGTCACTCTGACTCCGCCCGAGCCGGTCGCCGAGGCGCCCGAGATCGCGCCGCAGCCGGAAGCGGCCGAAGAGTCGGCCGACGAGCTCACTCTCAGCGAGCCGGTTGCCGAGGAGCAAAGCGGCGGCGAGCTCCTGCTCGACGCTGCGATGCTCGGCGACGACGATGGCGGCGAAAGCTTCATCGAGGAAGATTTCGCCGGCGGGCCCGAAAGCATCGCGCCCGGCACGCGCAGCTGGATCGACGGGGAGCCCGAAGCGGCGGCCGAGCCGGAGGCCAAGCCGGCCCGCGAGGGCGGCACCCTGTTCGAGCGCATGTCGAGCATCGCCCGCGGGGCCGCCAAGGCCCAGGTCGAAGAGGAGCCGCAGCCGCGCCTTCGCCGCGACCCGCTCGACATCCCGCGCTTCCTGGGACGGCAGAACAACCAATAGCTTCAAATCCTCCCCGAGCTTTGCTCGGGGAGGGGGACCATGCGAAGCATGGTGGAGGGGTAGAAGGCGCGGCGATCGGCGGTTCCCGCGAGAACCTCTTATTCTTCAGTCAGTTACCCCTCCACCATGCTCCGCATGGTCCCCCTCCCCATGCTGGCGCATGGGGAGGACACTGCTCGCCGCCCTCCGCGACCGATTGAACGCAGTTTGGTTGCCCCCCGCGGAACCACCCGCTCTAAGCGTGAGCATGACTTCATTGCGGAGGGGCGTCCGGGCCGGTCTGGCCGTCCTGGGCGCGGGGACAATGTTCACGGCCGCGCCGCTCTCGGCGCAGACCGGTGCCGCCACGGGCGTCTTCACGGAGCGCCCACAGGCCGCGCTGTCGCGCAACCTTAGAAGCCTCGCCGCCAATCCGAAGAGCGTCACTGCCCTTATGGGCGCCGGCAAAGCCGCGCTCGATCTCGGCGATCCGCAGGCCGCGCTCACCTTCTTCGCTCGCGCCGAGGAGCAGATGCCCCGCGACGGCCGGGTCAAGATGTGGATCGCCTCGGCCCTGGTGCAACTCCAGCAGCCGCATGCCGCCCTGAAATTCTTCCGCGACGCGACCGACCTCGGAGTCCCCGCGGCCGAGATCGCCCGCGACCGCGGTTTGGCGCACGACATCGCCGGCAACCCTCGCGAGGCGCAGCGCGACTATCGGATCGCACTCCAGAAGGGCCGTGACGACGAGGCGACCCGGCGGCTGGCGCTTTCGCTGGCGATCAGCGGTGAGCGCGAGCCCGCCTTGCGTCTGCTCGAGGATCAACTGCTCGTCAGGGACCGGGCCGCCGAGCGCGCGCGGGCGCTGGTCCTCGCCCTGACCGGCGACACCGCCGGCGCGGCCCGGGCCGTCCAGGCAGCCATGCCGGGGCCTCAGGCCGGAGCGATGAGCCCGTTCCTGGCGCGGCTCCCGAGCCTTTCCCCGGCGGAACGGGCGCTGGCCGTCCATCTCGGGGTCTTCCCTCGCGACGGCCGGACGGCAGCCCCCTCGACCTACGCGGCGAACGATTTCGCCAACGCCGTCACCGACGCCGGCCGCCCGGACCCGGGCCAGGGATCGCTCGCCCGCCGCTCGGCGCCGCCCGAGCCGGTGTCGACGGCCTCAGGCCGCCGCTCGGGAGACGGGGGAGCGCTCGCCCCCGCCGTCCGTCGAACCGCCAGGCTCAATCCCGTCACCAAATCCAGCCCGCAGGAAACGCTCGCCGGAGTGAGACAGCGCTCGACCGCGAGCCGCCCATCCGCCAGCCCCGGATTCGGCGGGAGCAGCTCGCACTGGGCCTTGTCGCGCGGCTACGACATCAGCCCGTCCAAGCGTAAGGCGGAGGCTCCGGCCAAGTCGCCGGAAACGGTTCGGACCCCGAGCCGGACTCCGGCCCAAACCTCGATTGCCGCGGCAGTGACTCCCGCTCCGGCCGTCCCACTGCCGCAGGCGGCTCCGGCGCGGTCGCCCGAGTCCTCGCCGACGGCCCAGCTCCAGTCGCTCCCGCCCGCTGTACAGGGCGCCGGTGCGGAGCCCTCGCCCCCCCGGCAGCAGGCGCCGCAGCCCGCGCCGCCGCAGCAGCAGACGCCGCAGCCGACGGAAGTTCGGGTCGCCGGTGCCGAGCCTTCCGCAACCCCGCGACAGCCGGAGCCGCAGCCGACCGAAGTCGCAATCGCTTCGATCGAACCGTCAGCGCCTGCGCCCCAGGCCGAACCCACCCCTACCGGGAGCCGGCTTGCCGATCTCTCGGCAACGATCGCCGAAGTCGCGGAGGAGGAGGCGCCTTCCACCGAGACGACCGCGCTGAGGCCCAAGCCTTCGGCCGCGGCGACGGCGGCCTCGAAGAAGCCGAAGCCGGGGCCCCCGGCCGAGCCCAGCCGCGCCTGGGTCCAGATCGCGGTCGGCGCCGCCAAGACGGCGCTGCCCGGCGAATATGCCCGGCTCAAGGCCAAGGCGCCCAAATTGCTCGCAGCCCGCACCGCCTGGACGGCTCCGCTCAACGCTACCAACCGGCTGCTGGTCGGCCCCTTCGCCAGCCCGAAGGAGGCGCAGGCCTTCGTCAACCAACTCAAGACGGAGGATTTGAGCGGTTTCGCCTGGACCAGCCCGGCGGGCCAGAAGGTCGAGAAGCTTCCCGCCAAGTGACTCCCGGTGCGCGTTACGCCTGCGACCCGGCGGCCTCGCGCGGGCGCCTGCACGGCGAGCCGCAGACGGGCCGGAGGGGGCCCCGCGACGCCTTCCAGCGCGATCGCGACCGGATCATCCATTCGGTCCCCTTCCGGCGCCTGCGCCAAAAGACGCAGGTCTTCGTCGCCCCCGACGGCGACCATTTCCGGGTCCGGCTCACCCACAGCCTCGAAGTCGCCCAGATCGGCCGAACCATGGCCCGGGCGCTCGGACTCAACGAGGACCTCACCGAAGCCCTGTGCCTTGCGCACGATATCGGCCACCCGCCCTTCGGCCATTCCGGGGAGGATGTGCTTCAGGCGGAGATGGCGGGGGCCGGCGGGTTCGACCACAATGCCCATACGATCAGGCTTCTGACCCGGCTCGAAAGCCCCTATCCACGCCACTTCGGGCTCGACCTCAGCTGGGAGACCCTGGAGGGCCTTGCCAAGCATAACGGTCCGGTCGAAGACCCGCCTTGGGCCCTGGCCGAAGCCGATTGCGAATTTCCGCTCGACCTGGCGACCTGGCCCAGCCTGGAAGCGCAGATCGCCGCGGTCGCCGACGACATCGCCTACGACAATCACGACATTGACGACGGCCTGCGCGCCGGCCTGTTCACGCTCGAAGAGCTGCTCGATGTGCCGATGATGGCGCGCGCCTGGGCCGAGGTTCGGGCGCGCTTTCCGGATGTCGAAGAGGGCCGGCTCGTCCCCGAGCTGGTTCGCGACCAGATCGGCCTGATGGTGGGCGACGTGCTCGACGAGACGAAGCGGCGGCTGCAGCGGACCCGAGTGGAGACCGCGGACGACGTACGGGCGGCGGGCCGGCCGCTCGCGGGCTTTTCCGACGGCCTGGCGGCGGACGAGTCCGCCCTGAAACGCTTCCTCTTCGCCAGGATGTACAATGCGCCCCCTGTGACCGCGGTTCGTGAGGAAGCGCAAAAGGTCATCGCCGCGCTTTTCGCCGCCTATCGCGACGATCCCCGCCGGCTTCCGCCCGGATGGATTGCCGAGCATGCCGGGCCCGTCGAGACGCTGCGGGGAATCGGCGACTTCATCGCCGGAATGACGGACCGCTACGCGATCCGGCAGTATCGGGAGACGATCGGCGAAATCGAGCTGCCGGAAGGATTCTAGGGGCCCATCATCCCGGCGAAAGCCGGAGCTTTGCATAACCCTTGCGAAGCGCGCGGAGGAAAAGCCCCTCCCCTTCAGGGGAGGGGTTGGGGTGGGGAATGTGGGGGAGAATATACGCTGAAGTCGGTGAGGTGAGCAGACAACCCCCACCCCAACCCCTCCCCTGAAGGGGAGGGGCTAGCACGCAACGCCTTATGCAAAGGTGCCGGCCTTCGCCGGAATGACGGGGTTGCGATGTGCGGAGCGCCCTTCAGTGCGGATCGTCCCGGCCTGCTGCGCGGCCCGCGCGGCGGCGGCCGCGGCGGCGCTCGGGCGGACCGAGCCGGGCGTATACCGGCACGAGAACAGGGATATCCGCGCGCTGGCGGGACCCCC
>DASVUW010000317.1:0-1646 GCA_036386845.1 Allosphingosinicella sp.
CGTCGGCTCGTCGACGATGATGAGGGAGGGATTGCCGATCAGCGCCTGGGCGATCCCGAATCGCTGCCGCATCCCGCCCGAAAAGCCGGCCAGAGCCTTCTTCCTGACCTCCCACAGATTGACCTGCACGAGCAGCGTCTCGACCGTCAGCCTCCGGTCCGCCGCCGACCCGATGCCCTTCAGCACCGCGAGATGATCGAGCATCTTTTCCGCCGAGACCCGCGGATAGACTCCGAAATCCTGGGGGAGATAGCCGAGCGTCCGGCGAAGCCGCTCGGGCTCGGCCATCACGTCGATTTCGCCGAAGCGGATCGCCCCTCCGCTCGGGGCCTGAAGGGTCGCGATCGTCCGCATCAGGGTCGACTTGCCGGCCCCGTTGGGCCCGAGGAGACCGTACATGCCTTTCGGGATCGACAGGCTCACCCCCTCGAGCGCCCGGGTTCCGTTCGGGTAGACGTGGCTGACGTTGACGAGTTCGAGCATGCCGCCCCTTCCTTTTCGTAGCGCGGAGCAATGGAGGCCCGGCGTTGCCGTGGGATTTCGGCTTGTTTCGCTTATGTTGCAGCGCTGAAATCCGCTCGAAACACGCGGATCGGAGAGTCGAGGCATGGCCATCGAGGCGAACGGACCCGGACATGGCGAGGCCGACGGGCAAAGCGAGCTGATCCTCCTCGTCGACGACGATCCGGAGATCCGCCAGCTGATTCGCGGATTCCTGACCGGCCACGGCTTCCGGGTCGCCGAGGCGGGCGGAGGCGCCGAGATGGACCGGGCGATCGCGGCCGAACGTCCCGCCTTGATCGTACTCGACCTCATGCTTCCAGGCGAGGACGGGCTCGCCATCTGCCGCCGTCTGGCCGCATCGGTGAAGATTCCGGTGATCATGCTGAGCGCGCTCGGCGAGGATACCGACCGGATCGTCGGGCTCGAGCTCGGCGCCGACGATTATCTGCCCAAGCCCTGCAATCCGCGCGAGCTGCTCGCTCGGGTGCGCGCCGTGCTTCGGCGGCGGGAGGAGCCTTCGCCGGCGCCGACCGGCAATGTCTGGACTTTCGGAGGCTGGCAGCTCGATCTTCGGCGCCGGGACCTGCGCTCGCCCGAGGGCGTAATGGTGGCCCTTTCCGCCGGCGAGTTCCGTCTGCTCGCCGCCTTCCTCGAGCGTCCGCAGCGGGTGCTGACCCGCGACCAGCTGCTCGACGCCGCGCGCGGGCGGGATTGGGAGAGCTACGACCGGGCGATCGACGTGCAGATCAGCCGCCTCAGGAAGAAGCTCGGTGCCGCCGACGGCGCGGACCTGATCGTCACCGTCCGCTCCGAAGGCTATCTGTTCTCCGGTCGGCCGGTGCTGCGGTGAAGCGCTTCGCCCGAGCCCCCTTGCTGGTCCAGGTGCTCGGCCTGGTCGCCGCAGTCGCCGTCATGGCGCAACTGATCTCGCTCGCCGCCCTGTTCGTCATGCCCTCGCCCCGCGAGCCCTTCGTCTTTGCCGACGTCGCTGCTGCACTGCGCAGCGGCGCCCCGGTCGGTCGCGACGGCCAGGAACTGGTCGTCTGGACTCTGGATGCGCCGCCCGAAGCGTGGGCGCTGGACGACGAGGA
Source organism: Allosphingosinicella sp. (assembly GCA_036386845.1). Lineage (GTDB taxonomy): Bacteria > Pseudomonadota > Alphaproteobacteria > Sphingomonadales > Sphingomonadaceae > Allosphingosinicella. The sequence continues at coordinate 1,596 of DASVUW010000317.1, forward strand.
GGAGCGAAGCTCGCGTTCAACCCTGGCGGGCCTGCTCCGCCTTCCCTACGA
>DASVUW010000318.1:0-15393 GCA_036386845.1 Allosphingosinicella sp.
CGTGACGTCGAAGCGGTTCGCTCCGCTTTGGGCGGAGCGCCCGCCCGGCCGCGCGGGGGCGAGTCCGGGCGCTGCTCCGGCGGCGCTATGCGCCGGCGTCGCTGCGCCTGGCTCGCCCGTGCGAATGTAGGATACTTATAGGATATTTCCTGTTCTAATGCCTGCGTGGTGATTCGCCCGGGGCAGGTGGGGCCTGTCCGGGCGGCCTTTTGGGAGAGGGGCTATGGCGGGGCGAGCGGGGCCGGGACGGCGGGGGCCGGGGCGGGCGAGGGCGGTGGACTGGGGAGAGGTCCGCGAGCGGATGGCGGCGGAGATGGTCGAGCTCGGGATCGAGCCCGCCGAGGCCGAGGCGGAGGCGGCGAAGAAGGTGGAGCGGGCTCGGCTTCGGTACGAGTGGGCGAGGGAGCGGCTGGACGCCTTCTTCGCGCTTCAGGAGCAGGCGGGCGAGGCCTATGAGCGGCAGATGGACGAGTATCCGGACGTCGACTGGGAGGACGAGGACGCGCCCGAGCTTCCCGATCCGCCCGAGCAGGCGGCCGCCCAGGCCGTCTATGCGGAGGTGATGGCGGCGATCGACGAGGACCGCTGGCCGAGGCACCTCCATTTCCGGAACGTCTGACCGACAAGAGGGAGCAAGGCGATGGCCCTGGGATGGAAGAAGGGCGGCTTCTCGCCCGCGAAGAAGGCGGCGTGCATCGAGGCTCTGGGGCGGGGCGTGACGGTGGAGGAGGCGTGCCGGGAAGCGCGCATCTCGCCGACCACTTTCTACAGGCATGAGAAGAAGGACCCGGGCTTCGCGTCGCTGTGCCGGGCGGCGCGGGCCCGGTCGGGCGGGGCGGTGAGCCTCGAGACCCTGGCCTGGGAGCGGGGCGTGACCGGGATCGAGGAAGAGGTGGTCCAGGGCGGCAAGGTCGTCGGCACCCGGCGAAGGCGTTCGGATTCGGTGTTCAGGATGCTCCTCGAAGGCTCGGATCCGGAGCGGTTCGGATTCCAGGTCAAGGCGATCCGGGCCAAGATCGAGAAGGAGCTGAGGCCCAGGATCGAGGCGGAGATAAGGGCCGAGATGGAGGCCCGGGAGAAGGAATCGCGGCGCGACGCCGAGGGGCTGTTCAACGAGCTGTCCGCGCGGCTCGACGAGATCGAGCGGGAGAAGGCGAGCGGCGCGAAGAGCGGGGCCGGGGGCGAGAACGCCGAGGCGGCGCCGGAAGGCCCGAGGCGGAAGGCGGCGTGAACCCGGCCCGACGGGTTGCTTGCTTCGGTCGGCCGGCGTGACAGGGGAGTGACGGGCCGCGAGCCCCGCGGCCGCCGTGGTCGGCGATGCGGAAGTTCGACACCTAGGCGAGAGCGGCGATCGAAGCCGGCTCAGCCGGCGGCCCCCAGCCCTTTTCCGAACGGGCCGATCAGTTCGCGGTAGCGCGCCTCGGGGAAGCCGTAGGAGGCGCCGGCCATCGCCTCCAGCCGGGCACGGTCGCGGACGACGATCAGGCCGCGCTGGCTCCGGATCGCGCCTTCGCCTTCGAGGACGTGCAGGGCGTCGGTAACCGAGGCCCGGCGCACGCGCAGAGTCTCTCCGATGAAGTGATGGGTGAGCGCGATCTCGTCCCCGACAAGGCGGTCGTGGCACATGAGCAGCCAGCGGGCGAGGCGCCTTTCGGTCGGGTCCCTGAGATTGGCCGCGGCCGCACAGGCGAACTGGATCGTGAAAGCCAGGACGAAGCGCAGGCAGAGCGCCGCGATTCCAGGCCGTTCGGCGGAAATTTCGAGGAAGATGTCGGAATCGATGCGCAAGGCGCTTCCGCCTCCGACCTGGACCACCGCCCGATGCGGCGACTCCTGCGCACCGAGCAGGGCCGGCCAGCCGACCATGCCGCAAATCCCGATCACGCCGGTTTGGACCGTCTCTCCGCAAGGAAAAACGTGCGACACCGATACGACCGCCGCTTCGGGAAAGCAGACTCCGTCGATCGGCTCTCTGAAACGTCCGAGCTCGTCCCCCTCGTCGAGGGGCACCCTCTTCAGATGGGGCGCAAGCGCGGTATAATCCTCGACAGGAAGAGAATTGATCAAGATGTTTCGACTGGCATCAAGATTGAGTTGAGACAAGGATCCGGCCCTTCGCTAACATCCTACACCGCGGTTCCCGACTCAACAGACTTAGCGCCGCGATCCACTCACCTTGGTTAATGCGAAATGTACGCGAGCGTACCGAGGTCTCGCGGCAGGAACGGCCATTATGCCAATGAGTCTCTCTTCGAGCGCCGACAGGGCGCACGGGTGGCGATGTCGAGATGCTAACACAAAACGCGCACGCAGGCGAGGCTGCAGGCCCTGAGATGCCGTCATGACGACGCGACTCTTGATTGCATATTCGGTCATTGCACTGGTGCTGATCGCGCTCGCTTTCTGGGCCGGCCGAGCGGCCATGCGTCGCCGGAGGCCGCGATCCTCCCGCGAGCACCTGCGAGTCGATCTGTTCGGTGCCGACCGCGCCGGCCCGGGGCCGCCGGACTCCGAATAGACGCTGCCGAGGATCGGTTCACCGGCGCCGAACAGGCCTGGCCGTTTCGTTCATCGCTTCGGAGCCGGGGGCTGGTTCGCGACCGCCGATCCGCCCGTCAGGGTCGCCGGGAGGGTGGTCGGGTCGGCGAAATTGATCGACCGGGGCGGGAGGGCCGGTGCGCGTTGCGCGGGCCGCCTGGCGGGAGTTTGGGCCGCCGGCGACGCGGGGGGCGTCAGCTGGTAGGGCGGCGGGGCCTGACGCACCGTGGGCAATGCACCCGCGCCCTTCGACTCAAACTCGCTAAAGCCGAGCCGCTCCTCCATGCCGTTGCGCACGATGGTGACATGGTCGGAGCCGACCTGTTTCAGGACTATGCCGGGCGCGATTTCCTCGCCGGTGGCGAAGCTTCTTTGAGCCCCGTCGGACTGGCTGACGATCGCCGATCCCCCACCCGTTCGCCGGTCCTGACGCAAACCGTGGAGCGTGAGGCCGGCTGAAGCGATCGGGGCGCCCGAAACGGCTGCCGCGGTGAAGAACGGGTCGAAGCTCGAAAGCGACGCGGCCGGCTGAAGCCGCGGCGGCGGGACGGCCCGCCCCGGCCGGTCGTCGAGGGGCGTGGCGATCACGCTGTAAAGGGTCGCACCCTGATAGGCGATGAGCAGGGCCAGCGCGGCACAGGCAGCTCGGGGGACATAGCGCCCGGGATAGCAGTCGATGTGCCGGCAGAGCCGTCCTGCCTTGTGCCGGAGCAGCCGCAGGGGAGCGCGTGGAAGGCGGTTGCCTGGCCGCCGGTCCAGCAGCAACTCCGGCCGCGTATCGGGAATGCAGCGCAAAGGCTCGGCGAGGCCGGCGCCGCCGGTCGCGACGGAGCGGGCGCGAGCCTCGGTCACAGGAAAAAGTCGTGCAGGAGCTTGAGGTTGAGGGCGATGATGACGAGGGAGATCGCCCAGGCCGCGGCCGTCAGCCAGGCCGGGTTGACGAGGGCGCCCATCTTCGTCCGGTCGCTCGTGAACCTGACGAGCGGAACGATCGCGAACGGCAGCTGGAGGCTGAGGATCACCTGGCTGAGAACGAGCAGCTTCGCCGTTCCGCTGGCGCCGTAGAGGATGGCCACGGCGGCGGCCGGGACGATCGCCGCCAGCCTCGTGATGAGGCGGCGCAGCCAGGCCGGAAGCCGGATGTCGAGAAATCCCTCCATGACGATCTGGCCGGCCAGGGTCGCCGTGATGGTGGAGTTCTGGCCCGACGCGAGCAGGGCGATCGCGAAGATCGTGCCCGCGAAGCCGACCCCCAGCATCGGCGTGAGCAGCTGATAGGCGTCCTGTATCTCGGCGACTTCGGTCTTGCCGGCGGCGTGGAAGGTGGAGGCGGCGAGGATCAGGATCGAGGCGTTGATGAACAATGCGAAGCCGAGGGCGATGCTGCTGTCGATCGTGGCGAAGCGCACCGCCTCCCGCTTTCCCGCCTCCGAGCGATCGAACCGCCGGGTCTGAACGATCGAGGAGTGGAGGTAGAGATTGTGGGGCATGACGGTGGCGCCGATGATTCCGATGGCGATGAACAGCATCGTCGGGTTGGTGATCACCTCGGCCTTGGGCACGAAGCCGGCGGCGATCCCCGCTATGGCCGGTTGAGCGAGGATGAGCTCCACCAGAAAGCAGCCCGCGATGATCGCGAGCAGCGCAATGACGAACGCTTCCAGATACCGGAAGCCGTACCGCTGCAGCATCAGGATGAGGAAGACGTCGAGCGCCGTCAGGAAAACGCCGTAGACGAGCGGAATGCCGAACAGCAGCTGGAGGGCGATCGCGGTCCCGATCACCTCGGCGAGGTCGGTGGCGATGATCGCGAGCTCGCAGAGCAGCCAGAGCATGTAGCGGACCGGGCGGCTGTAATGGGCCCGGCAGGCCTGGGCGAGGTCGAGGCCGGTGACGATCCCCAGCCTCGCCGAGAGCGCCTGAAGCAGCATCGCCATCAGGTTCGAGATCAGGATGACCGAGAGGAGCGTGTAGCCGAAGGCGGAGCCGCCGGCGATGCCCGTCGCCCAATTGCCCGGATCCATGTAGCCGACCGCGACGAGATAGCCGGGACCCGCGAAGGCCCCGAGCTTCCTCCACCAGCGGGCGCCGGGGGCGGGGATCGCGACGGAGCGGTACACTTCCGGGAGGCTCGGCCGGATCGCCGGGCCTCCCGATTCGGTGAAGTCGATCGCGGCCAAGGCGGCCGCGGGCGGCGGAGTCATACGCGTCTACCCCCCTTTCGGCCGGCGCGTCAGTTGGCGGTACTGGTCTTGATGTTGCCGTTCAGGCCGGCCGGGAAGAACCCGCCCTGGGTCGCCGCGGCGGCCGTCAGGTACACGATGTTGAGCACGTCGCCGGCGCTCCGGCTGTAGGCGAGCCCGTTGGCGTCCGAGGGAACGATGTTCGACTGCTCGCCGCGCGGCGCGACTCCCTGGTCCTTGTCGCTGGGATCGTCGAGGCTGTCCCGTGCGTCGGAGATCCGCTCGGTCGCGGTGATCAGAGCGGGGGTCTGGATCCCCTTCGTGAAGAGCTCCGCCCTGATCAGCCCGGCATGATAGGCCTCGGCCGCAAGGATTCCCGCCGCCGCCTCGAGGAAGACCTTGCTCGAGATCAGGGGCGAGGCGCCCTTGTAGGCGGTCACTCCGACATCCTCGAAGATATAGGCCCCGAGCAGGAAATTCTCGTCGGAAGCATAGGGGTCGAAGGTCTGGCCGGCCGTGATCAGCCCCGCCGCTCGGGCCGCGGCGCTGAACGCCCCGCCCGGCGAGATGTCGACCGAGGGCTGAGCCACCGCGGTGGCGCCGATCGCCTGCCGCAGGAAGGCGACATGGGCGCGCTCGTCCATCGCGATCTCGCGCGCTTCGAGCTCGATCCGGGAATCGAGGAATCCCACCTTCCGGCCGCCGGTCGCCTGGCCTCGAGTGCCGGTGCCGCCGAGCAGATTCTCCGGAAGCCCGGCCCCGAAGGCCGCGAAGGCGTAGAATTGCGCCTCGAGATATTCGAGGTTGAGGGCGAAATTCAAAATGTCGCCATCGGTGATCGCGCCGGACGGCGGCGGAGGCGGCGGCGGGGCAGACGTCGGCGGGGGCGGGGGCGGCGGCGGACTCGAACTGTCGCCGTCGCCAAAGCAGCCGCTGAGCATCGTCGCACCGGCTGCGGCGATGGCCGCGGAGCTGCTGCTCCGAAGGAACGCTCGGCGCTCCTCCCGCCGCTTCTCGCATGCTTCCAGAACTTCAAGCACTTTATCGTCGTTGTCGGTCATGTCGGCCTCCCGTGCCTATTCTTTTCAACTGCTCAGCTGGCCGAGCTCATCCTGATCGTGCCGTTCACCCCGTTGGGGAAGAAGCCGCCCTGCGACGTCGCCGCCGCAGTCAGGTACACGATGTTGAGAACGTCGGCGGCGCTTCGGCTGAAGGCGAGGCCGTTGGCGTCCGACGGCAGGATGTTCGCCGCATTGTCGCGCGGTGCGATTCCCTGATCCTTGTCCGTCGGATCGTCGAGGCTGTCGCGGGCGTCCGAGATCCGTTCAGTCGCCATGATCAGCGCCGGCGCCTGGATGCCCTTCTGGTAAAGGGTCGTCCGGATCAGTGCCGCGTGATAGGCCTCGACCGCCAGGATCCCGGCCGCGGCTTCCAGGAATGTCTTGTTGTTGATCAGCGGCGCGGCGCCCTTGTAGGCGGTCACCCCGACATCCTCGAAGATGAAGGCGCCCAGCAGGAAGTTCTCGTCGCTGGCATAGGGATCGAAGGATTCGCCGGCGCCGATCAGGCCCGCGGCACGCGCAGCGGCCGAGAAGGCGCCGTTCGCATCGGCGCTGATGTCGATCGCCGGCTGGGATACCGCGGCGGCGCCGAGCGCGCCCCGCAGGAACTCCACGTGGGCGCGCTCGTCGGCGGCGATCTCGGCCGCATATTGCATCACCTTGGTGTCGGTGAAGTTCACCTTCCGCCCGCCCTTGACCGCGCCCTGCGTTCCCGAGCCGGTCAGGATGTTCGCCGGAAGGCCCGTGCCGAAGAAGGCGAAATAGTAGAATTGCGCCTCGAGATATTCGAGGTTGAGGGCGAAGTTGAGGATGTCCGGATCCGACGGCGCGGCCTGGGCGTGGAGCGGTTTGCCGTTCAGGGTCAGGATCAGCGGCGCGGCCACCGCGGCCGTGGCCGCCATCTTGAAGAATGCACGCCGGTCATCACGCCGCCTGGCGCGGGCCTCCATGACCTCGATGAGCTTGGAACCTTCGGTCATAGACGCCTCCCAGATTGATCTGGATTATGAAAGTCTTCTTACGGGCCGCCCGTTCCGCAGCATCCCGTAACAGAACCGCGAAGGCACCGAACCGAACCGGTCCGGCACCGAGGACCGCCCGGGCCCTTGCACAAAAGGAAAAACGCCCGCGCGGCGGGACAAGCCCCTCCACTTCAGGGGAGGGGGCGGGGTGGGGGTTGTCCGCTCGCCTCACCGGCGTCGGCGAACATTCCCCCCCACATTCCCCACCCCAACCTCCGCGCGCTTCGCAAGGGTTATGCAAAGGTCAGGCGAAAACTGGGTCGATGCGGAGTCCGGCTCGGTCCGGCGGGACCATGGATGCCGGACCTCGCCGGCATGACTGGGTGATTCAGGCTCAAGCGAAATGCTCTAGAGCGGAACCGAGGCCGCCGGAGCCGGCACCGGGTCGGGAAGTCCGCGGCTGTGCCGATAGCCGCTCGGATCGTCCCCGAATTGGGCCGTGAACGCGCGCGAGAACTGGCTTCGGCTGGCATAGCCGACGGCGGCGGCGATCGACTTCACCGGCAGGTCGGATCCGGCCAGCATCCGGGCGGCGACTCGCAACCTCACCGCCTGGACGAACTCCATCGGGCTGCAGCCGTAGCTCGCCGAAAATTGCCTGTTGAAGGAGGAGCGGCTCATTCCGGCGAGCGCGGCCAGGCTGTCCACGCTGTGCATATCCCCGGGCGTGGCGGCGATCGCGGCGACGGCGCGGACCAGCTGAGGGTTGCCAAGCGCGAGATCGAGGGGCGAATCCTCGGCCCTCCGGGCGAGGTGGCTTCGAAGGACGGCCACGAGGATCTGCTTCATCAGCGCTTCGACCATCTGCTTCGTGCCCGCGCCCGGACGGCGCAGCTCGATCGCGATCGCCTCGAACAGAAACGGAAGCGGTCCACCCTCGCATTCCTCGATGAGCGGGCGGTCGAGATTGTCGAGGAAGCCGGGCGCTCCGCTCACGCCGACCGCGATTGAGGCGCAGCCGAGCACCAGACCCGGCACCCCGCTCGCGCCAGCGCGGAATTTGACGAGGCCGGATGCTATCGGACAGGCCTCCTCCAGATCGACGACGGTGAGGATCGGCGCCGGGCCCTCGATTTGCTTGGCGAGATTGCGGGGAACGACCAGGACCCGGCCGCGACGGAGCTCAAAGCGGCCATGTCGGCATTCGACCGCCCCTTCGCCTTCGAGCACGAAATGAACGAGCAGCGAATCGACGGCCGGACAAGCCAGCGCGCAATTCCGATCGATTTCGCACATCGCAAAAGCTTCGAGACGGACATCCAGCAAATCGAGAAGCTTCTCCGGGCCGATACTCGCCATGTACTCTCCGCTTTACGGCGCGCCCGCACGAAGCTCGCGGCGCCTGTCGAAGTTACGGCCTAAGCGGCTTTATGGATGCAAAACGCTGATTAATTATCGAACGGAATCGGGCATTCGATCTGGCATTCTTAGCTTTCACGAGATTCCGAGGCGAGCGTCGGTACGGCAGCGTACTCGAACCGGCGAAGGGTGTCGCTGCAGCCGCCTAGGACGCCGCATCCAGATGCCTGTGCGGTCCGTATCTTCGACGGAGAGGAGAACGGATCATGCCGGCGCTCGTGAAAAAACTGGATTGGCCGGCGATCGCCGCCGCGGGCAGGTTGGGCGGCACGCCGCGGCTCGGCCGGATCGCGCGATTAGCGGCCCATCTTCTCGGCTGGCCGATCCTTGTGAAGGTCGGACTGCTCATCGGCTTCGCACTGGCAGCAACGGTCCAGAGCCTGCTCGCGGTCCAGCCATGAACGCGTCCACTGCATCGCGGACGCCGCGAACCAGCGGAGTGACGGGCCACTTCGACTCCCGAAGAGACCTTACCGGCCACGTCTGGGCGATGCACCGTCTGCAAATGTACCCGAACCTCACGGCCATCGCCCGCGCGTGCGGAACGAGCGTCGGGGCGATCGCCACGATCATCGCGAGTGGCGGCGGCCGTGAAGAGTATCTGCGGAAAGGCTGCCCCACCGGTGCCTGACCCGGGCGCTGCCGAGGCCTCCGCCAGGCATCAATCGCGCCACCTTCGGCGGCGGGTGCGCGAGGAGGCCCGGGCGGCGGTGAACGCCGCCGGCCTGCGCGCGACCCTGGCCCACCTGGCACTCGCGACCGCCTATGCGCGACGTCTCCTCGACCAGAAGCAGACGGCCCCTGCATCCGCCGCCAATCCCGTCGCGTAGCTCGTCAAGCCTTGAGCACGAACAGGAGAAACTATGACTATCCATTATCTGAAGCCCACTTTGGCGGCAGCGGCAGGCCTGCTGCTGACCGCGCTGCCGGCGGCCCCGGCGGCCGCGCAGTCTTCGGATGCCGAGAGCTGGACCGGCCCCTATTTCGGCGGCCGGCTCGGCTACGCCTTCCAGCGCAGCGACCAGGACGAGACCGTCCTCTTCGACACGGACCTCGACGGCAGCTTCGACAACAATGTCACCACCGGAACGGGCGCCAACGCCTTCTCCCCGGGCTTCTGCGGCGGTGCGGCCACGACTCGAACGCCGCCCGCAGGCGGCTGCGCCGACGACCGTGACGGCACCGACTGGGCAGCCCATGCCGGATTCGATTACCAGATGGGCCCTGTCGTCGTCGGACTGGTGGGCGAATATGGCCGTACCGACATCAGCGACAGCGTCGCGGCATTCAGCACGACCCCGGCCTTCTACACTCTGACCCGAGAGCTCAGGGACACCGCGTCCCTGCGCGCCCGGGTCGGCTTCGCGAGCGGAAACACTTTGGTCTACGGCACCGGCGGAGTGGCCTGGGGCAAGATCCGCAACAGTTTCTTCACGAGCAACACCGCGAATGTCTTCACGAACAGCGGCAATGACGATGCCTGGGGCTACCGGGCGGGCGGCGGGATCGAGCAGAGGCTCGGCCGCGGCTTCTCGATCGGAGCGCAATATCTCTACACGAGCCTGAAGGACGACGATTTCCGGGTTCGCGCGGGCGGGCCGGCCCCGGCCGGCAATCCGTTCCTTCGGACGAACGCGGCGGGGACCGACTTCGCCCGAAGCGGCGACCGCTTCAACTCGCACAGCGCGCATGTGACGGCCAGCTTCCGCTTCTGAGCCAAAAAAAGGGACGGAGGGCGCTCCGGCTGGAGCGCCCTCCGTCATTTCGCGAAACCTCGTCCGCAAAGGCGAACGATCATCGCTCGAGGAACTGCGAGGCGCCGCCCGTGAGCGGCGCCTCGCCGCGTTCAGCCCGACATGGACACCCGGTTGGTGACGTGGATGACTCCGTTGGACTGCATGACGTCTGCCTGGGTCACGGTGGCGACGCCGCCCTTCGAATCGACGATGACGATGTCGCTGCCGTTCATCCTGGCCGTCAGCATTCCGCCCTGGACGGTGGTGAGCCGCGCCATGCCGCCGCCATCGCGGATCTGCCGTCCGAGGTCGGCGGCAGTGAGTCGGCCGGGGACGACGTGATAGGTGAGCGCCGACTGGAGCATCGACTTGTTCTCGGGGCGGAGCAGCATCGGCACCGTGCTTTGCGGAAGCCGGGCGAAAGCGGCGTCCGTGGGCGCGAAGACGGTGAACGGGCCGGCGCCCGACAGGGTCTCGACGAGGCCGGCGGCTTTCACGGCCGCGACCAGCGTCTTGTGATCGGGGGAGTTGACCGCATTCTCGATGATGTTGCGACTGGCGTACATCGGCGCGCCGCCCACCGTCACCATCGACCGGGTGGAAGCGGAGGCCTCGGCGCCCATGTCGTCGCCCATCGTGGAGCAGGCGGCGAGGGAGGCGCCGAGCATGAGCGCGGCTGCGATCTTGAAACTACGCATTTGAAATTCTCCTGTTGTCAGGTCCCGAAAGAGGGTCTGCACCAGGAGCTACGGAGCGTCCGGCCCCGCGGATGCGCTAGACCCGAGTGACCGACCCGGAAGCGATCACCGGACCGGTCGGGCTTCCGGTGGGAGAGCCGCCCGTCGGCTCGACGGAAAGGGCGACGGTGGCCTCCGGCGCGACGGCGCCGCGGAGCGCAGCGGGAACCGGCATTCTGCGCGGCGTCGGACCGCGCACGATCCCGAGGGAGACGGGAGCGGCTCCCTCTCCGGCGATGAGCCAGAGCTCATGGTCGCGGCCCGTCGCCGCCAGGAGGCGGGCCGGAGTCACGACCATGGTGTCCCGTCCCGGCTCGAACGCGACGGCGAGCGCGGCGCGCCCGTCTTCCGAAGCAAGCGATGCGAACAGCGTCGGCGCCCGCTGCTCGGCCGGAGGTGCGGAAGGGGGCGGGTCCGGCTGGGCCACGCCGAGGGCCAGCACCAGCGCCAGCCCGGCCGCGACGGCGGTCATTGCGACGGCCCAGCCACGCCACAGCCGCTCGCGACTCTGCAGCGGCACGACCGACGAGCCGGCCGCCTCCTGCGAATCGAGCGACCGCTTTATCGACTCCCACAGATGCGCGGGCGGCGCGACCTCCGCGAAGCCTTCGAACAGCGGCTCGAGCCGGGCTTCCCATTGTGCGACGGCCGCCGCGAAGGCGGGTTCGGTGGCGGCCCGGCCGCGCGCGGACATCAGGGCCTCGCCTTCGAGGAGGCCGAGCACATATTCCGCAGCGACGAGATCCCGCTCTTCCTGGGGGGTGAAGGTGTCGGTCATCGCTCGAGGCACTCGCGAAGGCGCAGAAGGCCGCGCCGGACCCAGCTCTTCATCGTGCCGAGCGGCACGGCCAAGCGCCGAGCCACCTCCGGATAGCTCAGCCCCTCGTAAAAGGCGGCTCGGATCGCCCGGTTCTGCCGCTCTTCGAGCTCGCCGAGGCAAAGCGCGATCCGTCCCGCTTCCTCCGCCGACTCGAGCCCGGCAAGAGCGTCGGGGGCCTCGTCTGCGACCTCGATCGCCTCGTCGCCCATGGCCGAAGTCGGCGCCCGCGAAGCTTGCGAGCGCTTGCGGTCGATCGAGCGGTTTCGAGCGAGCGCCGCCAGCCAGGTGATCGGGCTCGCCTTGGCGGCGTCGAAGGTCCCCGCCTTGCGCCACACGCTGATGAAGATGTCCTGCAAGGCGTCCTCGGCTTCCGCTCGTTCGCCCAAGATACGGATGCAGATGCCGAACAGCTTCGCGGAGGTTTTGTGATAGACCTCGGCGAGCGCCGATCGGCTGCCTCCGGCGACCCGGCCCAGCGCCGCCGCCAGCTCGTCGCGCTCGATCGACCCCGTTTTCGCAAGCCTGTCCACATGGGCGCCCTGCCACAATGGCGGGTGGTCGACAATCGGTCACGAATGAAGGAAGTGGCGGAGCCGGAGGTAGCCCAAACCCCGGCACAAAACGTGGGGAAACAGGCCATGTTGTCGGTTGTACCCTCGATTTGACCCCCGGACCGTGATTGCGGGTGAGCGCAAACGACCCATTGCGGACATTCGCCTCACTAGGTTGGAGTGCATCAGGTGTGCGATCGACCTTCTACCGGGATGAAAAGGCCCCGTTTTTGTATGTTGAGAGCGACGTTGGTGCTGAAACGTCGGACGTTTGGGTTCTCGCTCAGGAGGCGCGACATGAAGTCGTCATATGACTGAACGTCGCTAGCGGTCACAACGAGCATGTAGTCCCAATTCCCCGTGACGTAGAACGCCTGTTGGACCGCCTCTTCCTCCAAAAGCCATGCCTTCAGTCGAGAAAGCAACTCCGGCCTTTCCCGCTCGATTTCAAGCCCGACGATGAAGAACGAAGGGCGGCCAACCGCCTGTGGCTCGACCACGGCAACCACCGAGCTGATCACCCCATGCGACTTCAGCCGCTTGAGACGCCGCTGGACGGCGGAGCCCGACAATCCCACCCTGTTGGCCAACTGATCGGCTGTCACGTCGGCATCACGTTGGAGGAGGACCAGCAGTTTTCGATCGAATTCATCAAGGACGGTCTGTTGCATTTTTCCTCCCGAATGCAGGTAGTACGCCAAAAGTCCGCCAGATGCAGCCGTATAAAGCGAAAATTACCCGTTCGGACGGCATATGTTCGAAACATGTGGAGCGCCAGCCCTTCGGAAGTGATAGCAGCACGTACCCGGATAGATCCGGTGTTTCTGACTACCCCCCTTCGCCGTTCTTCCGCCTTAGACCGGTGCTTCGGAGCAGAATTGCTGTTCAAGGATGAAACCGCCACTCCTATTCGATCCTTCAAGGGCCGCGGAGCCAGCAATTTCATCAAGCAAGCTCGTGAGACCAAAGGTGCCGTCTGTGCTTCGGCCGGAAATTTCGGCCAGGGACTAGCGTGGGCCTGTCGAGAACGCGGAGTGCCTCTCACCGTTTTTTCGTCCTGCCACGCTGTCCCCTCCAAGATCCTTGCGATGGTTTCACTCGGTGCGAAGGTCGTGCTGGAGGGTCGTGACTTCGACGCAGCCAAGGAGGCGGCCCTCTCCTACGCGACCGCAAGGGACCTGCTTTACGTGGAAGACGGGGCGCACGCCGCCATCGCGGAGGGCGCCGGCACAATGGCGCTGGAGATTACAGAGGAAAGCGGTTCCTTCGACTGCCTTATAGCTCCGCTAGGAAACGGGGCGTTGGTTGCCGGCTTAGGGGCGTGGATGAAGCACATTAGCCCCGATACTCAAATGATCGCCGTCTGCGCCCAAGGTGCGCCGGCAATGGGAAGCTCGGTTCAGCAGGGCAAGATCATCACCGCAGCAGTCGCCGACACAATCGCTGATGGCATTGCGATCCGAGTGCCAATCCCTTCCGCCGTTTTCGCGGTGCGAGCCGTCACTGACGAGGTAGGGTTTGTGAAGGACGATGACATCCGCTCGGCAATGGCTCTGCTAAATGACGAGCTGGGCGTTGTGGTTGAGCCCGCAGGAGCCGCGGGCATGGCGGCTTTGATCGCGGATCCCAGCCGGTGGCAGGGTCAGAAGTTGGCGATACCTCTGTGCGGAGGGAATTGTTGAGAAACATGCGAGGCGACCGACTCTATTCGCATGTCTCCTTCAGGTTCGACTGGACCTCTACTGTTCTGCTTTGGAGTACAGCATGCATCTTCGGAAAAGCACCTACGCCATAATCTCGGCGCTCCTTCTTTCGGCGCACAGCTTGACCGGCGCGCAGACCCACGATCCGAAATCCGCGTCGCCGCTGAGCCTGCTGGCGGCACCGAAAAATCCCATCGGCTATTATGAGAAGAAGGTCCGGGTGAAGAGCCTGCGAGAGAGGCTGGAGAGGGGTGAAAAGATCGACTGGGCAGAAGCCGAGCGCCTGCTGGAGGAGCTGACGCGCGACTATCCCCGCGACGGGGAAAATTGGCATTTGTTGGGCCAAGTCAAACAGGTGCTGAAGAAACATGACGAAGCGGCTGCGGCGTTTCGGAAGGCAGACTCCTACGCTATATTAAGTTTGGTCAACGTCTACCAGGCGATCAACCTGCTGGCTGCGGGAAACAAGCGGGCGGCACTCGACTCGCTGCATAAGCTGGTATTCGAACGCCGAATTCCGTACCGCGAGATTCTTTATGAGGTGGATGATTTCGCCTCGCTAAAGAACGAGGCGGAGTTCCTCGAGATCGCGGGCCGGCCCGATACCACCGGCTGGTCCAGAGATTATGGCTGGACGCGGGACATCGACTATCTGGTCGCGGAGGTGAAGCGGGTTAATCCCGACTACCATGACTCGGCGCTGCCTGCGGGATTTGTCCGCATCCAGGAGGAGTTGAAGAGCAAGGTCTCCGCCCTTTCCGACGAGGAGCTCCTCGTCGGCATGAACCGCATGCTGGCCACGTTGCGTCAGGGGCACACGGAGCTTCGCGGGGTTAAGGACAGCCGCATACCGGCACGGTATCTACCGATGCAGTTTTGGGCCTTTCCTGATGGCCTGTATATTGTCGGTGCAGCTCCGGAGCACCAGAGGCTTGCCGGCTACCGTCTGGTGGCGATTGAAAATATTCCGGCTGAGGAAGCTCTGCGTCGGATCAACGGCCTACAAAGCATCGATGGAGACATGGAATATCTTGTGGGGGGCGTGACCATGCTCAGGTCCCTGCATTTTCTGAAGGGGCTGGGCATAACCTCTTCCGGCGATGCGGCGACGCTAACGCTGCGTTCGCCCACGGGACGCGTGGAGAAGGTAAAGCTTGCCAGCGCCCCTGCGGCGGTGGGCAGCCTCAAGCTGCCGCCCGCGCCGAACGTCCAAGCGCCTCTGTTCCTGAGCAAGGTGGACCAGATGCATTGGGAGCTTCCCCTGCCTGAGTATGACGCATTGTACGTCCAGATGAACAACATCCTGCCCGACAAGGACGAAACCGTTCCACAATTCGGCAAACGCTTGCGAACGGAGCTGGCGCAGCGAAATCCGAAAAACCTGATACTGGATTTGCGAAACAACACGGGTGGCGCGACCCAGTCCTATCCCGAGTTTCTCCGCACCGTCGTGGGCTTCAGTCAACTGCCCGACAAAAAGGTTTATGTGTTAATCGGCCGCAACACCTATTCTGCCGCCGGCAACCTCACAACGGACCTGGAACGACTAGCCGATCCTGTCTTCGTCGGAGAACCTACGAGCGAATGCTGCAATTTTTACGGCGATTCCTCCACGTTCACCCTTCCATACAGCAAGATCAGGGGAGAGGTGTCCGCCGTTAAATGGAACCTCAGTTCGGATGC
>DASVUW010000319.1:0-2632 GCA_036386845.1 Allosphingosinicella sp.
CCCTCACCACCCGGTCGTCATAGGCGGTGCCCCCGTTGGCGGCCTTTCGAGCGGCGTGAAGCACGGTCGGACGCGGCCAGGGGACTCCTTCCATCACCACGAGGCGGAGCGAATGCCCGGGCACGTCGACTCCGTCGCGCAAGGCGTCCGTGCCGAGCAGCGACGCGTGCGGATCGTCCCGGAAGATGTCGACCAATGTGCCGGTATCGATCGGATCGACATGCTGCGCGTAGAGCGGCAGGCCGGCGCGGGCGAGCCGGTCGGCGATCCGGGCATGGACCGCCTTGAGGCGCTGGATCGCGGTGAACAGGCCGAGAGTCCCGCCCTCCGAAGCCTCGATCAGCCGCGAATAGGCGCCGGCGAGCTGGCCGACGTCACCGCGCTTGACGTCGGTGACGATCAGCACCTCGCTGTTTGCGGCGTAGTCGAACGGGCTCGGGGCGTTGAACCGGCGCACGGGGCCGGGCACGTGCGCGGCCCCGGTCCGGGCTTCGGCGCTCTCCCAGTCTTCGGCGCCGCGCAGGGTCGCGGAGGTGACGATCACGCTGTGCGCGGGCTTCAGGACGATGTCGGCGAGCGGCCGGGTGGGGTCCAGCCAGCGGCGATGGAGCCCGATGTCATACTCGCGGCCGTCGATCCGCTCGACGGCGAGCCAGTCGACGAAATCCGGGTCGGCCGGCCCACCGAGCCGCGCCGCCAGTGCGATCCAGGCGGCGATCGTCTGGGTCCGCCAGGCGAGGCCCCCGATCGCGCCCTCGATCCGGGCCCGGGCCTGCGAATCGAGCCAGTCGGGTGCGTCCTCGAGGACGGCTTCGAGCCGGCGAGCGAGCGCCATCAGCGGCCGCATCAACTGCTCCAGCGCTTCCACCGCCGGAGCGGCGGCCGCGACCACGTCGCCGTCCAGCTCGGCCATTTCGGTCTCGATCCCGTAGCCCGCGTCCTGGGCCGTGGCCCGCGCGTAGGCGGTGCCCCGAACCGCCGCGAGCAGCTTCTCGACCGGGCCGAAGGGCATGGCCTCGGCGATCCGCTGAAGCCAGCCGTCGCTCGGCAGAAGCCCCGCCGCCTGGACCGCCATTTCGAGCGCGAGCGCTCCGGCCTCGTCATAGGAGGCGACGTCCGTCAGCCGGGCCGCGAGCCCCCGCCGGCGCCCGCGCGACTTGCTCTCCGGCCCGACGATCCAGCGCCGAAGCTCGATCGTCTCCTGCCCGGTCAGTGCCGCGGCGAAGGTCGAATCGGCGGCCTCGAACAGATGATGGCCCTCGTCGAACACGATCCGGGTAGGAGGATTGCCCCCGTCGCGTCCTCGGGCGGCGTTGACCATCACCAAGGCATGGTTGGCGATCACGATGTCGGCGTCCTGGCTCGCCCGCGCCGAGCGCTCGATGAAGCATTTGCGGTAATGCGGGCAGCCCGCATAGACGCATTCGCCGCGCCGGTCGGTCAGCGCCGTCGCCCCGGCGCGCCGGAACAGGGTCGGGAGCCAGCCCGGCATGTCGCCGCCGACCATGTCGCCGTCCTTCGAGAAAGCGGCCCAGCGGGCGGCGAGCTGGGCGAGGATCGCGGCCCGGCCGGCGAAGCCGCCCTGGAGCGCGTCCTCCAGGTTGAGGAGGCAGAGGTAATTCTCCCGCCCCTTGCGGACCACCACCTTGCGCCGCCTCGTCTCCGCATCGGGAAACAGGCGAAGGCCCTCCCGGTCGAGCTGACGCTGCAACGCCTTTGTGAAGGTCGACACCCAGACCGCCCCGTCCGCGCTTTCCGCCCAGAGCGAGGCGGGCGCGAGATAGCCCAGGGTCTTGCCGATCCCGGTGCCCGCTTCGGCGAGGAGCATGTTGGGCTGCCCCTCCGCGACCCGCGGATCGAACGTTCCCGCGGCGGCTGCGGCATAGTCGCGCTGGCCTTCGCGCACCTCCGCGCCTCGGCCGACCAGGTGAGTCAGCCGCTCGACCGCCCTGTCCTCGGGCACCCTCACGGTCCGCGGCGCGGGCCGGACGCCGCCTTCCTCCCATTCCGGAAGCTTGGAAAACAGCCACCGCTCGTCCCGCTCCGGCCGCCTCAGCCGCTGGGCAATGGCCGGCGCCCACGACCAGCGCAGCCGCGCGAGCGCCTGCGCCGAAGCCCAGGCTCCCTCTCGCTCCGGCCAGTCGCTCTCGAGCGTCGCGAGCAATGCGCCAGCCGCTCGAAGCAGAAACGGCGCGGCCTCCGCATCGCCGGCCGGCGCCTCGATTCCGAGCGCGTGGGCAAGCCCCTTCGGCGTCGGCACCGCGAACCGCGCCGGGTGAACGAAGGCGAACAGCTCGAGCAGGTCGAGCCCAGAAAGGTCTGGATAGCCGAGCCGCTGACCGACGAGGGGGGCGTTGAGCATGACCAGTGGAGTCTCGGCCGCCCGCGAAATCGCCTCCCCCCGCCCGACCCCGCGCACCTCGCCGTCCGCCGAGGCCAGCCAGATCCCGCCATGAGTCGCGTGGAGCGCGGGGTAGGGAAAGGAGGACGTCATTGCTTCGGATATAGAATCGCCGGAACGAAAGTGAAACAGGGTAGATCGCCCCTCCCGCTCCCGAATGCGGAAAGCCGATCGAAATCCGTAATTGGTGCCAGGCACCAATTACGGTCTCCGTCATTGCGAGGAGCGAAG
>DASVUW010000320.1:0-2573 GCA_036386845.1 Allosphingosinicella sp.
CGATCAGGTACGGGACCCGCTCGCCCATCGCCCCGAGCACCTGCTCGGCCGCCTCCTCGAGGATCGCCCGCTGGTGCTCGAACTCGCGGACGTCGGCGACGAGCGGAATCATGATCTCCGGCTGGACGTCGATGCCGCGCCGCGTCGCGCGGACGGCGGCCTCGAAGATCGCGCGGCCCTGCATCTCTGTGATCTCGGGGTACGTGATGCCGAGGCGGCAGCCGCGGTGGCCGAGCATCGGGTTGAATTCGTGCAACTCGCTGGCGCGCCGGCGCAGGATTTCGACGGTGACGCCGGCGGCCTCGGCCACATCCTCGAACTCCTCCTCACTTTGCGGCAGGAATTCGTGGAGCGGCGGGTCGAGCAGGCGGATCGTGACCGGCAGGCCGTGCATGATCCGGAAAATCTCGGCGAAGTCGCTGCGCTGGGCGGGCAGCAGCCTGGAAAGGGCGGCGCGGCGGCCGGCCTCGCTCTCGGCGAGGATCATCTGGCGGACGGCGGTGATCCGCTCCGAATCGAAGAACATATGCTCGGTCCGGCACAGGCCGATCCCTTCGGCTCCGAACTCGCGGGCGGTGCGGCAGTCGAGCGGGGTCTCGGCATTGGTGCGGACGCGGAGCCGGCGGTGGGAGTCGGACCAGACCATCAGGGTCCCGAAATCGCCGACCAGCTCGGGCTGGACGGTGGCGACCGCGCCGAGCATCACTTCGCCCGACGAGCCGTCGATGGTGATCGTCTCCCCTTCGCGCACCTCCAGGGTTCCGACGCGCATCAGCCGCGCCTTATAGTCGATCGAGACCGTGCCGGCGCCGCTGACGCAGGGCCGGCCCATGCCTCGGGCGACGACGGCGGCGTGGCTGGTCATGCCGCCGCGGGCGGTGAGGATGCCCTGGGCCGCGTGCATTCCGTGGATGTCCTCGGGGCTGGTCTCGACCCGGACGAGGATGACCTTCTCGCCGAGGCCCGCGCGCTTCTCGGCGGAGTCGGCGTCGAACACCGCGGCGCCCGAGGCGGCGCCGGGCGAGGCCGGAAGGCCCTTGGCGACGACCCGCCGCTCGGCGGCCGGGTCCAGGGTCGGGTGGAGCAGCTGGTCGAGCGCCTGCGGGTCGACCCGGAGAACCGCTTCCTCGCGGCCGATCAGCCCTTCCTCGGCCATGTCGACGGCGATGCGGAGCGCCGCCTTGGCGGTGCGCTTGCCCGAGCGGGTCTGCAGCATGAAGAGCCTGCCGCGCTCGACGGTGAACTCGATGTCCTGCATGTCGCGATAGTGGCGCTCGAGGAGGTCGAAGACCCTCGCGAGCTGGGCGAACACTTGCGGCATGGATTCTTCCATCGACGCCGCCTTGGCGCCGGCGGCCTCGCGGGCGGCGAGGGTGAGATATTGGGGGGTGCGGATTCCGGCGACGACGTCCTCGCCCTGGGCGTTGATCAGATATTCGCCGTAATAGGCCCGCTCTCCGGTCGAGGGGTTGCGGGTGAAGGCGACTCCGGTGGCGGACGTCTCGCCCATGTTCCCGAACACCATCGCCTGGACGTTGACCGCGGTCCCCCAGTCGCCGGGGATGGAGTTGAGGCGGCGGTAGGTCTTGGCCCGGTCGGACTGCCAGGAGCCGAAGACGGCGCCCACCGCGCCCCAGAGCTGCTCATGGACGTCGTCCGGGAAGGGCCGGCCCAGCTCCTCGGCGACGATCTCGCGGTAGCGGGCGGTGAGCCGCCGCCAGTCCCCGGCCTCGAGCCCGGTGTCGAGATGGACCCCCTTGTCCTCCTTGGCGATCTCGAGCGCGTCCTCGAACAGGTCGTGGCGCAAGCCAAGGACGACGTTCGAATACATCTGGATGAAGCGGCGGTAGCTGTCCCAGGCGAAGCGCGGGTCGCCCGAGACGGCGGCGAGGCCCTCGACGGTCTCGTCGTTGAGGCCGAGGTTGAGGACGGTGTCCATCATCCCCGGCATCGAGACCCGGGCGCCCGAGCGGACCGAGACGAGGAGCGGGTCGGCGGGGTCGCCGAAGCGCTTGCCGCAAATGCCCTCGATATGGGCGAGGCCTTCGGCGACCTGCGCGCGCAGGCTGTGGGGAAAGCTTTCGCCTTCCTCGTAATAAAGCGCGCACATTTCGGTGGTGATGGTGAAGCCGGGCGGCACGGGCAGGCCGATCGAGGCCATTTCGGCGAGGTTCGCGCCCTTGCCGCCGAGGAGGTTCTTGTTCCCCGCCTCGCCGTCCGAGGCGCCGCCGCCGAAGCGGTAGACGAAGCGGGTCATGGGTTTCCCTCGTCATCCCGGCGAAGGCCGGGATCCATGAACACGGATCGCGGAAAGCCTCCACCGGCGGTGTTCATGGATCCCGGATCAAATCCGGGATGACGGTCCTTCGGTAACTTCACCCCTCGATCCTCGAGAAATCGGCGACCTGGTGGACGGCGTCGCGCATCCGGGCGAGGAGGGCAAGCCGGGCTTCGCGCCGGGCGGGATCGGGATCGTTGACGGTCACCTTGTCGAAAAACGAGTCCACCGGGGCGCGAAGGCTGGCGAGCGCGGCCATCGCCCCTCCGAAATCCTCCGCCTCGACCGCGGCGCG
>DASVUW010000321.1:0-6284 GCA_036386845.1 Allosphingosinicella sp.
CCCGGCCGGCGAAAACTGTTTATCCGTTCGATGTGAGCCGGCCGTCGCAAGCGGAGCGGCGGGACGACATGAGGCGCTTCGCGTTCTTCGATGACAGACGTGCCAGGCAGGTGCCTGGCACGGGATTCTCTATTCCAGTGACAATATGCGTTTATCTGGGCGCTGCGCGGTCGCCTGTTAGTTGGTTGCCTGCCCCAGGTGCGGCCGGCGGGGCGGCTCGGCTCCGGTCGATCATTCGGATCGCCGTCGCCATCACCGGGTCCCGCCCGGCGAAGTAATCCGCAGCGGTCGTGACGACCGGCGCGTGCGGATTCATCTCGCGGCGGAAGTCGTTGCCTTTGCGGCTGAGGCTCCATCTCTTCGTCGAGATACTTCCCCTGAGCTTGCTGAACGGCAGAATGAAAAACGAAGGGCTCCCATAGAAAGTGCAGCACTCACTGCTCGCTTCACCCACGAAGATCGCACCCGCAAGCTGCTCCAGTTCGGTGATCAGATTGCCCGCGGCCGAATAGGTGCGGCGGCCGATCAGGACATAGAGGCGCCGGCCCGGCAACATGCTGAACCCGATCATCGTGCGCAGGAATTCGGAATAGCCCGGACTGTTCGTCGACCCGCCGGGGTTGATCCGCATATCGAGAATGACGTTCCCCGGAGCCGAGTCCGCAAGAACGGCTCGAAGGCGCAGTGCATATTGGGCGAGGCTTTCACCGGGCTCGTCGGCGACCGCATTCAACTGCACATAGAGAGCATCGTGCTCGGGCAGCGCCTGATGCCGGTGAACCTCCTTCGCCTCTCGAAGGAAGAGTGGGGTATCGACCCCGTCCAGCGGCATGAGCCTGGCAGTCTCGCGGAAGGATGAGGCTTCCGCTCTGATCGTTCGCCGCGACTGCCGGGGCTTCTGCACGGCGACCTCGATCGAGTCCGCAGCCTTCGCTATGCCCAAACCCCGGAGATAGGGGATCGAGTGAAGCAGGTTCACGCCGTTCAGCAGATACTGATTGTCCCCGTCGACACTTTGGGTCTCATTGATCCTGCGAAGCGCTTCCTCGGTGGCCACTCCGTCGATGCTGATGACTCGCGATCCGATAAGGCCCTTATGCTCCTTGGCGGCATCGATGATGAACATCCCTTCCGGGAAGAGATACATCTGGAAGGGCAGGCCCTTGAAGGGCAGGCGGCTGTCATTGGGGGCATTGACCGAGGTGTGACCCTGGCGCAGAACCGCGAGCATCCGGTTCATCCCGACGAGGATCCCCTCGTCGGAAAGCTGGGGCACCTTCGCCTTGAGCTCTTCGTACCGCCGCTCGAATTCCGGCGGAAGCGGGCTGTTGCGATAGTCGGCGTTGAGGCGCTTCACTTCGTCGCGGAGGAAATCCACGTCCCGACGCCAGCCATAGTCCCTCGACCATCCCGTAGAGTCGGGACGGCCGGCCAATTCCAGAAATTCAGGATCGGACCGCAGCGACTCGAACTCCTCGTGACCGTAAATCCAGGAGCGATCCATTTCGCCTCCCCCTGAAACGTGGCGGCGAAGGAGATCGAGGGCAGCCCGTTTGTTTCCCGAATGGAGGTGCTCCATCGCGGCCATTGCCGCGAGGTCCTCCCCGGTGCCCCACCAGAGCAGCTCCCCCGCTTTCTCGTATGCAGCCGCCGACTCGAGATGCTTGGCCAGCGACCTTTTGACCTCTGCCAGAAGGAGCCAGTTCTCGCCGTCGCGCGGGTATTCCAGTGCGATCCGCTCGGCCAGGGGCTCCGCCTCGGCCGCCTTCTTCCGGCCCATCAATGTCCGCGCTTTCGCTCTCGCGTCGTAATAGCCCACCGGGTCCCGCGGCGCGGCAACCAGGCCTATCGGCAACTGGTTTCCCGGATCGTAGCCCTGCCCGGCGACAGGCGCGGCGAACAGCAACGACGAACAGGCAAGGCTGGCGGCAAGCGGCTTCATGGGCATCGGTTCGGACTCCAAAATGCATGGGGAGAAACCTAGAGTCCGCCAGCGAGGTTTTCTCCCGCTTATCGCGTTTATAGTAGGAATTTTCCGCGATCTGTCGTCCTATGTTGAGGAAATTATTCGCGAATGCGGCTCGACGATTTCGACGGGAAGATGCTCGCCTGTCTCCAGCGCGATGCAGACGTGACGGCCGAGCGTCTCGCCCAGGCCGTCGGCCTGTCGGCGTCCGCCGTCCAGCGGCGCCTCACCCGGTTGAAGGCGCAAAGGGTGATCAGCTCGACCGTCGCAATCGTCGATCCCCAGTCTGTCGGGCGCCCATCCTTCTTCATCGTCGGGCTGGAGATAGAAAGGGAGAGGCCGGAACTGCTTTCCGCTCTGAAAGCCTGGCCTGCTGCGGAGGAGGCGGTGCAGCAGGTCTTCTACGTCACGGGCAGCTGGGACTACATGCTGGTCGTCACCGCCCGGGACGTCACCGCTTACGACCGATTCATGTCCCGTCTTCTCAGCGAGAACCCGAACGTCCGTCGATTCAGCACCAACGTCGCCCTAGCATACTCAAGCGCGGACTTTTCATCCCCGTCGAAGATGATTGACGATGAGGCCCGGTCCCGCTCGCCTCGGGCGTCCGCCGTCGGTCCACGGACGAGGCCGGCTACCGCTACGGGAAGCGCTCGGTCCGCCTCCGCCGAGCCGCCTATCAGAAAATTGAAGGATTAATGCAGGAATTGTTCTGCTTCTGTTCTACCGTGAGTCGGACCCCCGCCGGCAGGAGAGCAGAGCATGAACCGCATCTACGACGTCGTCGCCATCCAAATGACCATCTGGTTCAACGTGGAGGGCGATCATGACCATAATGGGCTGATCTACGTTCTGAGGCGCAACCTGCCGCTGGTGAAATATCTTCGCGAGCTCGCCAAGCCGGTCCCGGACCAGGCGGAGCTCGACCGGCTCCGTCCCGCCGCTTTGGCCATCGCCAACGAGTTCCAGGTGCGGTTCCCGACGACCTCCGCGGAGGCCAAGCAGCCGCACGAGTTCGTGCGCCCGCTGGTGCTTCGCGCCCATCAGGGCGACGTCGTCACGGTCAACCTCGAGAACGAGATCGCCGGCCGGGCGATCGGGATGCACCTCGTCGGCCCCGGCTACGACGTGAAGGCGCATGACGGCTCCCAGGTCGGAGCCAACCCGCCCAGCCTCGCGCCTTCCGGCGGGAAATATAGCTATGTCTGGAAGGCCGAGCATGAAGGCGTGTTCCCGTTCCACGACGGCGGCGATTATTCGGGCGGCCAGGACGGGACCAACGTCCACGGCCTGTTCGGAGCCTTCATCGTCGAGCCGGTCGGGACGATCTGGCGCGACCCCGTCTCAGGCGTGACTTCGAGCGGCGACGGAGTCCAGCTCGACGGCCTCTACCTCGACATCATCCCGCCCCAGGCGCAGTCGGCCGCACCGGTTCCGGCGCCCTCGACGATCGCTAACTACCAGTTCCCGGCGCCGCGCGAATATACCGACTTCAACCGCGACGCCCACCGCGAGTTCGTCGTCTTCTTCCATGACGAGCCCGAATTCGTGCCGCCTCACGGCACCCATTATCCCGATCCCTGCCATCCCGAGGGCGGCGGCGACGGGCATGGCGGGCACGGCCCCGCCGGGCCGCCGATCATGCCGATCATGCCGATCTCCTATCGCGCCGAGCCGATGGTCAACAAGGAGCAGATCCTGTTCCGGCTGATGCAGGAGGGTCACGACTTCAAGGGCCGGCCGGTGCTCAACGAGGAGCAGCATCACAGCTCGTGGATGTTCGGCGATCCGGCGACCCCGATCTTCAAGGCCTATATCGGCGACCCGGTGCGGATCCGCTTCGTCCACGCGGCGGTGAAGGAGACGCACGTCTTCCACCTCCACCTCTACGAATGGCACGCCGTGCCCGAGGACCGGAGGTCGCCGCGGATCGACGCCATCTCGGTGAGCCCGCAGACCGGCCACACGATCGAGCCCGTCTGGGGCGCGGGCAACCGCCACCAGGTGGCCGGCGACGTGATCTGGCACTGCCACCTCTACCCGCATTTCCACGAAGGCATGTGGGGCATTTTCCGGACGTTCGAGACTCTCCAGGACGGAAGCGACGGCCCGCTGCTGGCCAGCCAAGACTTCCCCTATGCCGGCCGCAAGATCGGCCGCTACCCGAACGGAACGCGGATCGAGCGGCTTCTTCCGCTACCCGGCCGGACCCCGCCGCCGCTCCCGACCGCGACCCATCCGGGCTACCCGCTCTACATCCCGGGCGAGATGCAGCAGAAGTCGCCGATCCCGCCCTGGCCGATGGCGACTGCGATGCCGGTCGAATATGATTACCGCCAGGCGCCGACCGGGCTCGAGCGCAATGCCTTCAACCCGCAGCCGGTGCCGGGCGAGATCTTCACCCGCCGTCCGTTCGTGATCGGCCAGGACCAGGAGTGGCCGCAGGGGCAGACCATGCCCGCGGACCGGCCCCCCTATCACCTGAACGGCGACCGCATCATCCGTCACGACCTCGCCGTGACGATGGACCGGATCGACTATAACGGGCACGGGTGGCACGACAAGCACGGCCATTTCTACTATCTGACCGCCGAGGGGCGCCCCGCCGCGGGAGCGACGAAGGAGCCGCTCTTCTTCCGGGCCCGGCACGGCCAGATCCTCAACCTGAGCCTGACCAACCAGCTTCCGCTGAACATTCCCGAGACGGAGTTCGACCACGCCTTCCCGCCCTGCCCGGCGCGGCCGTGGCAGGGCGAGTGCACCCCGCACGTCCACATGGTGAAGTTCGACCCGATCTGCGCCGACGGCGCGAGCGTCGGCTGGAACTACATCTCCGGCCCGGTCGCGGGCAAGACGATGGCCTATCGCTGGTGGCTGGACCAGGAGTTCGGGACGATCTTCTTCCACGATCACCTGTTCGCCAACTTCCGCCAGAAGCACGGCCTGTTCGGAGCGCTGATCGTCGAGCCCGCCGGCGCGAAATTCCTCCACAATACGGAGAATCGCGAGATCGTCAGCGGCGCCCAGGCCCGGATCGACGTTCCGGGACCGACCCCGAAATCCTTCCGCGAGTTCTGCATGGGGCTCCAGGACTTCATCCCGATGTGGAACTCGGCCGGCGAGGCGCTCAATCCGCCCGCGGCCCCGGGCGGCCACGGCGACCAGGGGATCATGGCGATCAACTATCGCAACGACCCGATCCACGAGCGGCTGAAGGAGAGCGGCGGCGCCTTCATCGACCCCGCGCTCTGGTTCAGCTCCGGCTCGCCCTACAACCGCGATCCCTACACGATGCGGTTCAACACGAGGGCCAACGACCCGATCTGGTTCCGGATGGTGCAGGGCTCGCACGAGGAGCAGCACAGCTTCCAGATCCACGGGATGCGCTGGCGCGAGTTCCGGGACAGCCCGCGCTCGGCGGTGCGCAACCAGCAGAGCTTCGGGATCTCGGAGGCCTTCACCTTCAAGCAGGAGGAGGCCTACGGTGCCGGCGACTATATGTACAAGCTGTCGGGCGCCGACGATTTGTGGCTGGGCTGCTGGGGACTCGTCAGGGCGTTCGGGGACGGCGAAAGCGGAGCTCCGCTGCCGCTCACCACTGCGGCCGCGCTCCCGGCGCTGCCCGCGCCGACCGCGACCCGCGAGTTCCACGTCACGGCGGAGCGCCGGAGCCTGGTCTATCGGGACCCCGACCTCGTCGATCCGCTGGGGCTGGTCTACCGGCTGACCAAGGTGGTCGGCCCGGACGGCCTCACGATCCCGGTCCGCCAGAAGATGGACCCGAACGAGCCGCTGATCCTCCGCTGCCGCGAAGGGGAGACGGTCAAGGTCGTCCTGACCAACGGCATCCCGGCCGATGCGGACATGCGGCCGGAGCCCTGGGCCCCGAGCGTCCCGGTCGAGGAGTTCGACGCCACCAACCGTCCGGTCCGGCCGGTCTCGAAACAGGTGTCGATGCACGCCGACCTGGTGCGCTTCGACGTCAGGACCTCCGACGGAGCCACGGTCGGCCGCAATCCGCGGCAGACGGCGGCGCCCGGGGAGACGGTCACCTACAGCTGGGAGACCGCTCGTCCCGCCGGGAGCCCCGAGCCGCTCGGGCCGCTCCTTCTCCAGGACATGGCCGACTTCCGGAACCACCGTCACCACGGCCTGATCGGCGCGCTGATCGTGGAACCGGCAGACGCCCGGGCGCTCTTCGTGCCGGACGAGGAGAATACGGCCGAGGACGAGTCCGAGGAGGCCTGGGACGGCCCGCGCGCGACGATCGTGACCAATTCGGACGGAGAGCGGAAGCGCTCCGAAGAGGCGGTGCTTC
>DASVUW010000322.1:0-3886 GCA_036386845.1 Allosphingosinicella sp.
GTTGTCGAGACGGAAGGAACCTCGCTCGATTCATCCCGGAATCGTTTCACGCCGCCGTAACGACCGGGACTCTTTCAGATTCGCCCGGTAGCTCCGCTCCCATCGGAGGCAGGGGTTTTCCAAAGCTTATGTTGATTTCGCGCTCGAACCGCCGCGGCCCTCACTCGGCCGTCATGCTTGGACTTGCCGGACTGCTCAGCTCGGTCCCGGTCCAGGCGGCCGAGGCTCCGGCCGTCGAGCGCATCGAAAGCCTCAGCGAAATCGTCACCGCCCTCGATGAAAGCCTTCCCGTCGTCAATCCGGTCGTCGCCGAGGAGAAAGCCTACAAGGCCATCGGCCAGGGTACGGCCAGCTATTACGGCCGCGAGCTCGCCGGCAACCGCACCGCGAGCGGCGAGCGCTTCAATCCCCACGGCCTCACCGCCGCCCATCGCACCCTTCCGCTCGGAACCAAGCTTCGAGTGACCAACGTCGCCAACGGCCGAAGCGTCATCGTCCGAGTCAACGACCGCGGCCCGTTCGTCGGCAGGCGCCTGATCGACGTTTCCCTGGGCGCCGCGCAGGAGATCCAGATGGTCCGCTCCGGCACCGCCCAGGTCCGCCTGGAGATCGTCCCGACGACCTGAATTGCCTCCCCATCGACGATGGGGAGGGGGACCACCCGAAGGGTGGTGGAGGGGTGACCTGGCTCTGACGGACGGCAGCTCGCGCTCGATCCTCGGCGTCAGCGCCCAGTTACCCCTCCACCATGGTTCGCATGGTCCCCCTCCCCACCGCTTCGCGGCAGGGAGGCAAGTCTTCCCGCCTCGAACCCATCGTACGAGGCGTTCGAAGTTCGCGACGGAAGGCTTTACCTGCCACCTGAACAGCGTATCAGGCTCTGATAGAGCGGGCCCGGCCGTCGATCGGGCGCCAAGGAACCGGGCGGGAGAGTGAAGCTGAAGCGGCCGTTTTTGTACCTGCCCGTCGCCGGTCTCCTCCTCATCTTCCTCTACTGGGCCGCGACCCATGTCAGCGTCGGCAGCGGGGCCCCGGCTCAGCCCGAGCTCGGGATCTCCAATCAGCAGCTGGCGACGATAGAGGAGCGGCAGAAAGCGCCCGGAAGCGTCGCCGATTATAAGCGCCTCGACCAGCGTCTCCAGGCGCTGATGCGCAACCAGCGGATGGTCGGCCTTGCCGTCGGGGTCGTCGAGAATGGCGAGATCCGCTTCCTCAAGGGCTATGGCGAGACCGTCGCCGGAAGCGGCGAGGCGGTCACGACCGACACGGTCTTCCGCTGGGCTTCGCTCTCCAAGGGCGTCGCCGGCGACATGGTCGCCCTGCTCGCCGAACAGGGCAAGCTCTCCCTCTACGAGCCGGTAGCCAAATATTCGACTTCGCTTCGGCTCCCGGCCGGCAACGAGCAGAAAGCGACGGTCGCCGACCTCCTCTCCCACCGCCTCGGACTGTTCAGCCACGCCAACGATTCCAAGCTCGAGGACGGGATGGACCCGCGCTTCCTGCGGGCGTCGCTGGCGCAGCTCAACTCGATCTGCTCGCCCGGAACCTGCTGGGCCTATCAGAACGTCGCCTACGACGCCGCGACCGAGGTCGTAGAAAAGGTCACCGGGCAGAGCTATGCCGACGCGGTCCGCGAGCGACTCTTCGCACCTCTCGGAATGGTCAGCGCGAGCATGACCCGCGACGGGCTCGTCACCGCCAGGCGCTGGGCGCGTCCTCATGTCGGAGGCAAGAATTCGAAGCCGGTCGAGGTGGCTGAACCTTATTACCGGGTGCCCGCTGCGGGCGGGGTGAATTCGACGATCAAGGACCTCGCCATCTGGATGCAGGCCCAGATGGGCCTGAAGGGCTCGGTGCTGTCACCGAGGGTGCTGGAATCCGCCCAGGCCGCGCGGGTCAACACCCCGGGAGAGCTCGGCCGGATGCGCAAGTATCGCGAGCGGATCCGGACCGCCGCCTATGGCCTGGGCTGGCGGGTCTACGATTATGCCGGCCGCCGGGTCGTCGGCCATCACGGCGGCGTTCGGGGCTATCGCTCCCTGATCATGTTCGATCCGGTGCTGAAGTCGGGGGTGGTGGCGCTGTGGAACGGCTCCAGCGGTCAGCCCTGGGGCCTAGAGCTAGAAGTCATGGACATGTTCTACAGGCTGGAGCCGCGCGACTGGCTGGCGCTGGAGGAGAAGCCGGCCGTGGCGCCCGCGCCGGCCGCGGCTGCGATCGATGAAACCGGCAACAATTCAGCGGAAGCCGCCAACTGACTGTCCTCCCCATCCTGCGGATGGGGAGGGGGACCATGCGAAGCATGGTGGAGGGATAACTGCACCGAAGCTTCCGCTTCGCGCCGGAATCTCAGGCCCCGAGCCGGTTACCCCTCCACGACCTTTCAGGTGGTCCCCCTCCCCAGGCTTCGCATGGGGAGGACTAAAGCCGTCTCAGCTTCGCCCACACGGGATAATGGTCGCTCGCCTTCCTCGCCGCCGCGCTGTGGTGGACTCCGCATTCCTCGATCCCGAGTCCCGGCGTGACCATGATCCGGTCGAGACGCGCCACCGGGCGGCGGACGTGGAAGCTTCGGCCGCAATCGGCGAAGGCGAGGTGGTGGCCGAAGTCCCGGAGGCAGCCGCCGCGGACGCTCCATTCGTTCAGGTCGCCCATCAGCACCGCCGGAGTTCCGGCCTCGTGAGTCTCGATATGGTGGAGGATGGCCTTCGCCTGCTGCCGCCTCCACAGCCCGGACAGGTCGAGATGCATGCCGATGACCCGAAGCGCCTCGCCATTCAGGCTTATGTCCGCCAGCACCGCGCCTCGCGGCTCGAGCGAGGGAAGGTGGAGAAGCTCCTTGTTGAGGACCGAGACATTCTTCCGCACGAGCAGTGCGTTGCCGTGCCAGCCCAGGCTTCCGTCTCGAGCGTCGAGGGGGACGGGCTTATAGTCGCTATGCTCCTCGATCATGTGAAGCGGGATCGCGCTCGCCCGGGCCCCGAACCGCCGGTCTGCCTCCTGGAGGGCGATCACGTCGGCATCGAGCTCGCGAAGAACCTCGAGCGTGCGCTCCGGCCGCCGCCGCCGATCGGTGCCGATCGCCTTCCTCATATTGTAGCTGGCGACGCGGATCATGGAGCGGGCAGTTACTTTCTCGGGCCTCGGGTGCGCCAGCCTTAAAATCCTCCCCTGCATTGGCAGGGGAGGGGGACCATGCGAAGCATGGTGGAGGGCCCTGCTGACTCCGAAGAACCCCTCCACCGCGCTTCGCGCGGTCCCCCTCCCCAGGAAATCCTGGGGAGAATTTTTAGATCAACCTAATGCCTATGCCGGTCGGCGAGCTTGCCGAGCTGGTGGTCGAGCGCCCGGACGACCTTCTTCGCCGCTCCGATTACGGCCCGGTCGACCGTGTCGCCCTCGTCGATGGCGGCGACAGGCGGGATGCCGTTCACCCTTGCTTCGATCGAGCACCTGAGGTCGGCATTGCCGCCGCGCGGCCCGTTGACGTCGGAGACATGGACCTCGACGTCCGTGATCCGTCCTTCGAAGCGGGCGAGGCGCTGGCGGATCTGCTCCTCGAGTCGGCTGTCGCGTTCGCTGTCGCTGTCGATCTGGTTGTCGGCGTGGATCTGGATAAACAAGACACTCTCCATTGCTGGCATGGAGTGAATGCGGGGGAGAGGAGGGGGTTCCGATGTTTTTGCCTCCCCATCGCAAGATGGGGAGGGGGACCACACGAAGTGTGGTGGAGGGGTGACCTGGACGAGGCCGAGCCGGCGGGCCCGGAGCCGGACCTGGTCGGTCGCCTCCTCGCCCGAGATATAGGCGACTCCGAGCCCCGCTTCCGCCATCCGGGCCGCGGCCTGCAGCAGGAGCGTGGACTTGCCGATCCCGGGATCGCCGC
>DASVUW010000323.1:0-11182 GCA_036386845.1 Allosphingosinicella sp.
GACATCCAGCGCGAGGAGAACTGGACCCTGAACGGCCCGCTGCTCGATGGGCTCACCTTCATCGGCGGACTTGAGCACGACAAGCGCATCGTTCAGCAGCGGCGCAAGGCCGACCGCAAGGTCCCCAATTTCCGCGCCGACATGAACCCGACCGAGATCGCCGCGATGATCGAGAGCTTCTACCGGATCCGGGCAGGCTCCACCCGGTTCGAGATGACGGGCCTTCAGCCGCGCACCTTCCTCGGCCGGCCCGGCTTCCAGTTCGACTACGCCCATCTCGGCGGCGACGAAGTCGAACGCAAGGGAAGGGCGGTAGGCGCAATCATCAACAACCGCTTCTATCTGACTTTGTTCGACGCGACGCGGATGCACTATTTCGACGCGGGGCTGCCCGAGTTCGAGCGAATCGTGGAAAGCGCGCGGCTGAGAAGCTGATTCTCCTCCCCATCGTGAGATGGGGAGGGGGACCATGCGAAGCATGGTGGAGGGGTAACTGGCGCAGGCTTCCCGGATCTCCCGCGACCCGCTGACGTGACGGCAGCTACCCCTCCACCACCCTTCGGGTGGTCCCCCTCCCCACGAGCTCCGCTCGCAGGGAGAACTAGGAGCGCCGCACCCCCGCCGCAATCGCCTCGGCCTGCTCGAACAGCGCCGAATCCACCTCCGCTTCCGAAGCCGCCGCATTCTCAGCCAGCTGCTCCGGTCTCGAGGCTCCGACGATGGCTGAGGCGACGTTGGGCTCCCTCAGCACCCAGGCGAGCGCGAACTGGGCGAGGCTGAGGCCGGCCTCCGCCGCGACGGGCTTCAGTCGCTCGACCGCTTCCAGCACCCGAGGCTGGAGCAGCCGGTCCATCCACCCGCCCATCTCCTCGCTGGTCGCCCGGCTGCCTTGCGGCGGCGGGCTGCCGGGCCTGTACTTGCCGGTGAGAACGCCCTGCGCGAGCGGCGACCAGACGATCTGCGAGATTCCACTGGCCGCGCAGAGCGGGATCACCTCATCCTCCGGATGGCGCCACAGCAGCGAATATTGCGGCTGGCTTGAGACGAACTTCTCCACGCCCGCCATTTCCACCGCCGCCCGGATCTTGTCCGCCGGCCATTCGGAGAAGCCGATATAGCGGACCTTTCCGGAGCGGACCGCCTTCGTCAGGGCCTCCATCGTCTCCTCGAGAGGCACGTCCTCGTCGAAGCGATGGCATTGATAGAGGTCGACATAATCGGTCCGAAGGCGCTCGAGCGACGCATCGAGCTGCTTTTCGACCTGCGCCCTCGACAACCCGCGATCGGTCTGGGTCATCGGGAAGTACAATTTGGTCGCCAGCACATAGGAATCGCGAGGCCGTCCCTCGAGCACCTCGCCGAGGAAGCTCTCCGCCGCGCCGCGCCCGTAGACATTGGCGGTGTCGATGAAGTTGATGCCCAGCTCGAAGCTCTCGTCGACCACGGCTGCGGCGCGGTCGCGCTCGACCCCCACTCCGAAGGTCAGCCACGAGCCGAGCGAGATTTCCGAAACCTCCAGATCGCTCGATCCGAGCCTGCGATAGCGCATGTTCGCCTCCCTGCCTTTCCAGTTCAAAAGGCGCCAGCCGCGGCAACGTTCCCCGGGCGGCCTCGCTGCCGTCGCCCTCCCAATTTGCTATTTTTGCCCCTCGGGCCTACATAGCGGGTCGCTACCAGTCGCAAATGAACGGTCTTTGGCGCTTTGCGGCTCCTTTTTCCTTCTCGCCTCTCGCAGCATCGGACGGACGATCAACGTCCCGCCCATCGAAAAGGAAAATCGGAATGACCATTGGAACCGTGAAGTTCTTCAATGCGGACAAGGGCTATGGTTTCATCCAGCCCGACGGCGGCGGCAACGACGCCTTCGTCCACATCAGCGCCGTCCAGGCCGCCGGAATGCAGACCCTCGACCGCGACCAGCGAGTCTCCTACGATCTGGAGACCGACCGCCGCGGCAAGACCAGCGCCGTCAACATCCAGGCGGCGTAACCGGATCGGGGACACGTACTTTTTCCCGAAAAAGTAGGTGGTCCCCATTCAAGAGGGACGGGGGCCGAAAAGGCTCCCGTCTCGCCTTGCTGACCGCAAGGGGGAAGAAAGAAACGCCTATGTCCGCACAGCATGACTTCTATTCCGCCCGCGCCGCCGAGGCGCGCTCCGACGCCGACAAGGCCACCCTCGACAATGTCCGCGACCGTTGCCTTCGAGCCGCCGGCGCCTGGGAGGCGATGGCCGCCCGGGCCCATCGAAGCGACGTGTTCCGCGCCAAGCAGGCGGCCGAGAAGGACTCCGCCGCTTCGGTCGAGTAGCTCGTCGTCCCAGCGAAGGCTGGGACCCCGGCGGGTGAAAAGCACCGGTGCCCTTCACCCCCTGGGGCCCCCAGCCTGCGCTGGGGCGACGGAACCCCTTGCCCGCCACCCGTCAAAAGCGTAGCGCGCGCCGCGGTCCGGGGCCGGAACGGACCGCGCCTTTCGGCCATTCCTACCGGGCGATGCCAAGGGACGAAGGATGAGCGAAGCCTCGGCTGCCCAGGCCCTGCCGGACGTCCGGGACCCCGAGCCCGGCCAACATCATGCCGGCCTCCTGAAGCTCACCGTCGGCGCGATCGGGATCGTCTTCGGCGACATCGGCACCTCGCCGCTCTATGCCTTCCGCGAGACCTTCGCGGGCCATCATCCGCTTCCGGTCGACCGCCTGCACGTTTTCGGCGTCCTGAGCCTGATCTTCTGGTCGATGATGATCGTGGTGACGTTGAAATACGTCACCATCCTGATGCGCGCCGACAATAAGGGGGAAGGCGGCAGCCTCGCCCTTCTGGCCCTCATCTCGCGCAAGACGGAAACCGCCCGGTGGGGCGCGGCCATCGTCCTGCTGGGAGTCTTCGCCTGCGCCCTCTTCTACGGCGACTCGATGATTACGCCCGCCGTTTCCGTTCTTTCCGCCGTCGAGGGCCTGGTGGTGGTCGAGGCGGGGCTGAAGCCCTGGGTGGTCCCGATCGCCGTCCTCATCCTCGTCGGCCTGTTCCTGATCCAGCAGCGCGGCACCGCGGCCGTCGGAGCGCTGTTCGGCCCGATCATCATCACCTATTTCCTGACCCTCACCGTGCTTGGTGCGATGAGCATCGTCAACGCGCCGGAGGTCGTTTCAGCGCTCAACCCGGCCTGGGCGGTACGCTTCTTCTTCGAGGAGAAGTTCCTCGCCTTCGTCGCGCTCGGCTCGGTGGTCCTCGCAGTCACCGGCGCGGAAGCCCTTTATGCCGACATGGGCCATTTCGGCCGCCGCCCGATCCGCACCGGCTGGGTCTATTTCGTCCTGCCCGCGCTGATGATCAACTATCTGGGGCAGGGGGCCCTGCTGATCTCCAGCCCCGAGGCGATCCACAATCCATTCTTCCTGCTCGCTCCCGAGTGGTTCCGGCTGCCCCTCGTCTTCATCGCCACCGCAGCGACCGTGATCGCGAGCCAGGCCGTCATCTCCGGCGCCTTCTCGGTCACCCAGCAGGCCATCCATCTCGGTTACATCCCGCGAATCAAGATCACCCACACCAGCGCTTCCGCGGCGAGCCAGATCTACATCCCCGCCGTCAACTGGGCCCTGATGGTGATGGTGATCCTGCTCGTCCTCGTCTTCCAGACCTCGTCCAACCTCACGGCCGCCTACGGAATCGCCGTCACCGGCGCGATGTTCATCGACACCTGCCTCCTCGCCGTCGTCCTGTTCGCCTTGTGGGGCTGGAACAAGTGGCTTGCCGGCGGCCTGCTCGCACTCTTCTTCCTCGTCGACACCGCCTATTTCGCGGCCAATCTTTTGAAGGTGCCGAGCGGGGGCTGGTTCCCGCTGATGATCGGTTTCGTCATTTTCACCTTGCTCACCACCTGGGCCAAGGGGCGCAAGCTGCTCCGCCACCAGCTCAAGCAGGGCGACATCCCGATCCCCCTGTTCATCAAGTCCGCCTCCGGCTCGGCGGCGCGGGTCCCGGGCACGGCGATCTTCATGACCAGCCAGGCCGACGGGGTACCCCACGCACTCCTCCACAATCTGAAGCACAACAAGGTGCTCCACCAGCGCTCGATCTTCCTCAAGGTGGCGATCGAGGACGTCCCCTATGTCGACGACGAGCGCCGGGTCGAGGTCGAGGATCTGGGCGAAGGCTTCTACAAGATCATCCTCCATTTCGGCTTCATGCAGGACATGAACGTGCCCGAGGCCTTGGGAGCGATCGACCGCTGCGGCCTTCCGTTCAGGATGATGGAGACGAGCTTCTTCCTATCCCGCCAGACCCCGCTCACCTCGACCGTCCACGGAATGGCGATCTGGCGCGAGAAGCTCTTCGCCTGGATGATGCGCAACGCCGAAAGCCCGATGGAATTCTTCGCCTTGCCGCCGAACCGGGTCGTCGAGATGGGCAGCCAGGTGAAGATCTAGGCGTGTCCCTTGAATCCTCCCCGCGCGATTTCGGGGGGAGGGGGACCGCGCGAAGCGCGGTGGAGGGGACTTTCGGAGTCTGAAAGGCCCCTCCACCATGCTTCGCATGGTCCCCCTCCCCTGCAAAGGCAGGGGAGGAGATGGTCTTGAACCTCTCGCCTTGCTGTCTTACATATCTAACACAGCAAGGAGCCCGCACATGGATTTCATCCGCCGAATGCAGCCCAAGGACTGGACCATCGCGATCGTCGCCTTCGTCGCCGGGGCGTTCATTTTCTAGGAAACGCCTTCCGCGCCGAGCGTTGGCCGTTTCGAAAGGAGCAGGCCATGAGCGAGGATGAAGGCGGCCTGGCCGCCGGCGAGGGCGGCGATCCGCCCCGGGCCGAGGGCGACTCGGACCGCGGCGGGATCAGCGGCGATTCGGCCGTGCAGGGCGGCGCGCCTTCGCCCGCCCGCAGCGGCGAGGTGCCGGACGACGATCAGGCCCCGATCGACCTCGACGCCGTCCGGGACCGCGCCAGCTGACGAGCCCCGGCCGCCGCAGGGTTCAGCAGCTTCGCGCGATCTCGCGGCCGATGAGGGCGCCGGCGGCGCCTCCGACGATCGCTCCCGTGGTCCCGCCGCCGCGCCGGTAGCGGTAATAGCGGCTCGAGCCGCCCCGGCCGATCTCGCGTCCGAGCAGCGCTCCGACGGCGCCTCCGACGATTGCGCCGGCGGTGCCGCCGTCGCGCCGCCGGCAATCGTAGCCGTCGTGATAGCGTCCGCGGTAGCGGCTGCGTCCGTAATAGCGGCCCTCATAGCCTCGTCCGTAATAGCGGCTTCCGTAATGGCGGCTTCCGTAATAGCGGCTTCCGTAATGGCGGACCGGATAGCGGCGGGCATAATAAGGATCGTAATAAGGGTCGTAATAGCCGCCGTAGCCGTAATAAGCCGGCGCCGGTCCGACATGGACGACGACCCGGCTTCGATGGTGGCGGTGGCGGGCGTCGGCCTCGGCGGGAAGAGCGACGAGCGCTGTGGCCGAAGCGGCGAACGCGAGGGCGATTGGCTTGAGCACGGGCAAGCTCCTTGGAACAGGGGAACGCAGGCGGGCCGCAAGCGAGTCGCGCACCTTTCGGCCCGTCCGAAATTTTGCCTTCGGTTTCCTGACCGCGCGATGAACGTGCGGCGCGCCGGACGCCGCTTCGCCCCTCGACATCTCCGGTCCGCGCATGACATGCTCGCGGCCTCGCGAAAGGGGGCTCGCGCATGGCCAGAAAGCTCGTCGTCCTGCTCGACGGAACCGGCAACCAGATCGGCGCCAATCTGTCGAACGTTCTCAAATTCTACCGGACGCTCGACCGGGACGAAGACCAGCTCGTCTATTACGATCCCGGCGTCGGCACGATCGGCACTCCCGGCTGGTGGAGCCAGCTCAAGCTCAAATTCCAGGGGGTGCTCGGGCTCGCTTTGGGCTTCGGCCTCGACGACAATGTCCTCGGCGCCTATTCCTGGTTGTGCCGGAACTGGCGCGAGGGCGATTGCATCTACCTCCTTGGCTTCAGCCGAGGCGCCTATACCGCCCGGGTCGTCGCCGGCTTCGTCCACATGTGCGGCCTTCTCCGCCCCGAGCAGCTCAACCTCGCCGGCTACGCCCTCGTCGCCTACAAAAGCTCGGCCGATTCGGACGATCTCGAGATCGGCTTCAACTTCCGCCGGATCGCCGGAAGCCGCCGCCCGCGAATCCGCTTCGTCGGGGTCTGGGACACCGTGTCGACGGTGATCGTCCCGCGGCCCGACCGTTTCTATCTGCCCTCCCTCCAGACCTTGCCGTTCACCCGCTCCAATCCGAGCGTCGAGACTTTCCGCCACGCCATCGCGATGGACGAGCGACGCCGGATGTTCCGGCTGAACCACTGGAAGGACGAGAAGGGAGCGGTTCCCGATCCCGAGACCGGGGCGGTGCGCACCCGGCAGACCTGGTTCGCCGGAGTCCATTCCGACGTCGGCGGAGGCTATCCCGAATCGCAAAGCGCCCTGTCCAAATATCCGCTGCTCTGGATGATCCACCAGGCGCAGGACCTGCCCGAGGGCGAGGCCCTGCGATTCGACAAGCGCCTGGTCGACTGGCTCGCCCGCGGCGAGCGCCCCGACGACGGCGATCCCAAATATCTTTATGTCGCTCCGGATCCGAAAGGCGAGCTCCACCGGTCGTTGACCGGCGCCTGGTGGCTGTTCGAGTTCCTGCCCAAGAGCGCCCGCCTCAAGGAATGGCCGGGCAGGCTGGGCGTCCTCGGCTTCTACATTCCATGGGCCGAGCCCCGGCCGATCCCGAACCGGCCGTGGAAGGGCGTTCCGTCGGACGACCGGTTCGCGATCCACAGCTCCGCCGTCGCCCGGATCGCGGAGGTCGGCGGCTATCGCCCCATCAACCTTCCGGCCGAGTTTTCGATCGATTCGACGGAAGGGCCCGTCCCGCCGGCCATCCCCCGGCCCCCTTACCGGCCGGAGGGCGCGTTCGCCCGAGTGAGGCGCCTCTTTTCCGCCTGGCCGGACGGCGCAGGCTGGGCCGGGCTCGGTAAGACGGCCCTCTGGCTGCTCCCGGCGCTCCTCCTGTTCGGCTGGGTGGGCGGCTTCATCGGCTGGGACCCGAAGCTGACGCCGCAGCTCGCGCTCCTCGCCGCCGCCGCCTTCTTCGTCCCGGTCCTCGCGGAGGAAGCGCTCTTCCGCGGCCTCTTGCTCAAGCCTCCCTCCGACGGAGCGAGCGGGCTCGGCCCGGCATTGCTCTCGGGCCTGCTCTTCGCTTCCTACAACTTGATGGCGGCGCTGCTCTGTCGCCCACTGCTCGGCGATCGATGCCCACCCTGGGCCGATCTCGGCTTCGACCCCTGGTTCCTCGCCGCCACCTTCGCGCTCGGCCTGGCCTGCGCCCGGCTGGCCCTGGGCACTCGATCGATCTGGCCCGGCGCGGTCCTTCACTGGACAATGCTCGTCGGCTGGGTCGTCTTGTTCGGAGGGCCCGCGAGCCTCTAAGGCGAGAGGCCATGCCCGGCCATCCCGAAACTTATGACGCGATGATCCTGGGCGCCGGCGGCGCGGGGATGATGTGCGCCGCCGTCGCGGGCAAAAGGGGACGCCGGGTCCTGCTCCTCGACCATGCCGACGCTCCGGGGAAGAAGATCCTGATCTCGGGCGGCGGCCGCTGCAACTTCACCAACGTCCACGCCGCGCCCGACCGCTTCCTGTCCGCGAACCCCCATTTCGCCGTCTCCGCGCTCGCCCGCTACTCGTCCGCGGACTTCCTCGCCCTGGTCGAGCGCCACCGGATCGCCTGGCACGAAAAGACCCTCGGCCAGCTCTTCTGCGACGGCTCCGCGCGCCAGATCGTCGCCATGCTCCGCGACGAATGCGAGCAGGGAGGGGTCGAGTTCGCACTCGGCCACCCCATCCGCGACATCGCCCATTCCGACGGCCGCTTCCGGGCCGAGTTCGGCGCCCGAACCGTCGAAGCGCCGGCCCTGGTCGTCGCCACCGGCGGCCCCTCGATCCCGAAGCTCGGCGCTACCGGCTTCGCCTACGACCTCGCCCGCCGCTTCGGCCTCAAGGTGGTCGAGCCCCGCCCGGCGCTCGTCCCTCTGACGCTGAGCCGGGACGACGCCCTGTTCCAGGCTTTGTCCGGAGTATCCACCGAGGTTGTCGCGACGGCGGGCAAGGCGAGCTTCCGCGAAGCGGCCCTGTTCACCCACCGCGGCCTCTCCGGCCCCGCCATCCTCCAGGTCTCGAGCTACTGGCGCCCGGGCGAGCCGGTTCACATCGACCTCCTCCCCGACTCGAGGCCGGGCTGGCTTCGCGAAGCGAAGCGCGCCGCGCCGCGGGCCGGGATCAAGGCGATCCTGACCCGCCACCTGCCCGAGCGTCTTGCGGAGGCCCTGGCCGAACGCCTCGCTCTGCCAAGCGAGCTCGCCAACCTTCCCGACCGCAAGCTCGAGGACGCCGAGCGCCGGCTGTCGCAATGGCGCTTCGCTCCCAACGGCACCGAAGGCTTCGCCAAGGCCGAGGTCACGGTCGGCGGGATCGCCACCCACGGCCTCTCGTCGCGCACCATGGAAGCCCGCAAGGTCCCCGGCCTCTACGCGATCGGCGAAGCGGTCGACGTCACCGGCTGGTTAGGGGGCTACAATTTCCAATGGGCCTGGTCGAGCGGGGTCGCCGCGGGGGAGGCGGTGTAGCCGCCGGATCCAGCGCCGCTGAGCCAGGGTTGCGGAAGGGTCAGCCGGTACCGGCGCCTCCAGCCGCGGGCGTGAAGGCCTTGACCGTGACGCAAGGTGGGAAAACGGCGGTGACCGTCCATTTTCCGTTGTCCTGCTTTTTCTTGGTGACGCTCTTGAGATTGGCGTCCAGCCGGTAAAGGGCCATCACGTTGTCGACTTCCCCAGCGGGAACGTCTTTCGTCCTGAACGTGCCACAGGGTTCATTATTGTCTGCCATGATACCCTCCTTCGGAAGATGGGTTTTTCGTCGTGTAAAGATCAGGT
This sequence comes from Allosphingosinicella sp., assembly GCA_036386845.1. Taxonomy (GTDB): domain Bacteria; phylum Pseudomonadota; class Alphaproteobacteria; order Sphingomonadales; family Sphingomonadaceae; genus Allosphingosinicella. The sequence goes on from DASVUW010000323.1 coordinate 8,940, forward strand.
GACAGCTACCGCCCCCGGTACGTCGGCCGCGTCGCCGGCTTACCCGTTGCCGGAGTGCGTCGTTTCGTTGACCTGCTCCTCACCGTCGCCACAGGGCGGGAAAACCGCGACCACCGTCCACAGCCCGCCGCCCTGATCTTCCTTGGTGACGCTGATGGGATTGTCGAGCCGGTAATAGGCCATCACATTCTCGACTTCGGCGTCGGGCACATCCTTGCATTTGAACGTGCCGCAGGGTCCGTTGTTTTCATCGGCCATGATAACCTCCTATGGGAGCGATAGGTTGGCAACGATCCTCGCCCGAAGCGGAGCAAGCTCTTTCGTCGTCAGTAGTGCGCCAGTCGCGAGTCGAGCCAGGGACGGCTCGATATTCGCGAGTTCGGCGCGCACTTTGGCAAGATTGTCCTGATTGAGCGCGATGGTGTTTCCACCGGCGTCATAGGCGGCGCCGTTGGTGAACCTGTCCATTCCCGGGAATACGTATTTCAGGAGCCTGGTGGTTGCATCGTCGACGCCGAAGGTACCCTCGCGATACTGGTCGAGCACCGCCATGGCCTTCGTTTCCTTGATTCCCGCCTCGCGCTGGATTCCGGACAACGCGCCGTCGATCGTGCCGGCATATTGATAGGCGTTGAGGTCGACCAGCGCCTGGTTGAACGGATAATCGTCGATGCTCGCCCGGGTGCCCGCCATGATCGGGATCAGCGCCGCCTTGCGCTCGGCGTTCATCTGCGCGGTGATGGCTCCCGCGGCCTGCTCGTCATAGAAATTCTTCTCGTAGGAGGATCGCGTGCCGAGGATCGCCGTGCCGATTGCTCCCAGAGCCTCCTTGGTCTCGACGCCGCCGATCAGGGTGATCGCCTGGGTTATCCCAAGCGAGGCCGTATCGAGGATGGTGGATTCGGCGGCCCGGCCGAACCGGAAGCGGGAGATCCAGTCGGCATAAGCGAGGTCGTAGAGGACCAGCCGCCCGGCGATGAATTTGTTGCGGGCCTCCTTCGTGTCGGGGCCCGAAAAATAGTCTTCGATCATCGTCGCGCTGTTGAAATGCTTTTTCAGAGTCTCGAGGTCCTGGCGGGCGGTCAGCGAGGATTCGGGCGCATAAGGCGCGCCCATCGTCGAGCAGCCGCCCATGAGAAGAAGCATCAGCAGCGCGCCCAGCAGCAGCAGCGCGGAGCGGGCAAAGTCCCCCGGCCGCACGGGCTCACGAAAATTCCGCGGCAAAGCGTTGCTGCAAGCGTTCATCTGAATGCCCCCCCGAGCTGTCGGCGCTGGCGAGAAATACGGCAGCCGGATGTGAGTATGCAGGATTCGAAAATCGCGTCAAGGCGAGCTCCGCGCGTTGGAAACTGCAGCCGGCCCCTCTCAATGCGCATCGATTTTCCTCCTTCGGCGGCCGGCGCGCTCATCCGGTTGGGCTCGACCGGCTCCATCGCCTTTTATGGCGTCGCAGCCGTTCCGAACGTGATCCACGTCACGCCCCATGCGGGCTGGTTCGGGGCGACATCCGCGCCGCCATCCTCGCGCCGACGGCATCACCGCAAGTTTCAGTGAGGCAATCGGGGCGTGGCAGCGCCCGCGTCCTCAAATCGCAGGGGCCCCGGACCGCCGTCGCGGCTTCGAAAGGGTTCGAGACCAACTTTCGGCAAGGCTTCACATCCGTTGCCCGATGGGGGAGAGCAGAAGGCGTAATGTCGCCCCGCCTCCGCCCCCTCGCACTTCTCGAAGCCGAGCAGCTCTCCGCCTCCGCGCCCGGCGATCACGCCGCGCTGTCGGCGTCGGCCGGCACCGGCAAGACCCACGTCCTCACCGCGCGGGTGCTTCGGCTCCTCCTCGCCGGCGTCGATCCCTCCTCCATCTTGTGCCTCACCTTCACCAAGGCGGGTGCGGCCGAGATGGCGGACCGGATCCATCGCCGGCTGGCTTATTGGGTGAGGCTCGAGGACAACGCGCTTCGCAAGGAGCTGTTCTCGCTCGGCGAGGCGCACAAGACGGATGAAGACGTTGCAAAGGCCCGCCGGCTCTTCGCCCGGGTCCTCGACTCCGCCGGCGGGGGCCTTCGAATCCAGACCATCCACGCCTTCGCCCAGGGCCTGCTCGCCGCTTTCCCCGCCGAGGCGGGGCTGGTGCCCGGCTTCCGCCCGCTCGAAGGCCGCGAGGAGCAATTGCTCGCCCGCCAGACCTTGGCGGGCCTGCTGGTGGGAGCGGAGGAGGCAGGGAACCGCGCCTTGATCGCCGACATC
>DASVUW010000324.1:0-3871 GCA_036386845.1 Allosphingosinicella sp.
TGCTTCCAGGGCTGGCGGTGGCGGGCGAAGGGTTCGGCCATCAGTCCTTCGCCACGACGCCCTTGCTGGACGGGGCCGCGGCAATGGTCTTCTTGACCTCCTTCTTCGGCTTCCTGGCTTCCTTGTTGCTCTTCTTCTGACCCTTGGCCATCATGTGTCTCCTGTGATCCGGGACCCCCATACGTCATTCCGGCGAAGGCCGGAATCCATGAACGCAGGCGCGTAAAGGCTCGCAGGGCCGTGTTCATGGATCCCCGCCTTCGCCGGGATGACGGTCACGCCGCCTTCTTCGCCGCGATATAAGCATCGACCTGCTGCTCCAGGATGTCGAGCGGCAGCGGGCCGTTCTCGAGCACGGCGGCGTGGAAATCGCGGATGTCGAAGCGGTCCCCAAGCGCCGTCTTCGCCCGCTGGCGAAGCTCGACGATCTTCAATTGGCCGATCTTGTAGCTCGTCGCCTGCCCCGGATTGTTGATGTAGCGCTCCACCTCCTTGACGATGTCGCGCTCCGAAAGCAGCGAATTGTCCTGGAAATATCTGATCGCCTGCTCGCGCGTCCAGCGCTTGGAATGGAGGCCGGTGTCCGTGACGAGGCGGACCGCCCGCCAGAGCTCGAGCGAGAGGTGCCCGAACAGCGAATAGGGATCCTTGTAGAAACCCATCTCGCGGCCGAGCCGCTCGGCATAGAGGCCCCAGCCCTCGCTATAGGCGCCGTAACCGCCGAAGCGGCGGAACTTGGGGACTCCCTCCAGCTCCTGCTGGAGCGCGATCTGGAAATGATGTCCGGGCGCGCCCTCGTGATAGGCGATGCCCTCGATCTGGGGCTTGAGCACCTGGTTCATGTCGGCGAGGTTGACGTAGAAGATGCCGGGCCGAGATCCGTCGGGCGAAGGCCGGTTGTAGAAGGCGACCGAGGCCGTCTCCTGCCGCCAGGTCTCGACCGCGCGTACTTCGAGCGGCGCCTTGGGCAACCGGCTGAACCACTTCGGAGCCTCGGCCATCACCTGGGCGATGAAGGCATTGGCCTCCTTCAGATATTGCTGCCGGCCCGCGTCCGTGTTCGGATATTTGAACTGCGCGCCGGTCTTGATGTGCTGGAAGAATTGCTGGAGCGTGCCCTTGAAGCCGACCTGCGTCTTGATCGCCTCCATCTCGCGGTGGATCCTCGCTACCTCGTCCAGCCCGATCTGATGGATCGCGTCTGCGGAAAGATCGGTGGTGGTCTGGGCGCGTAGCCGGGAGGCGTAATATTCCGCCCCGTTCGGAAGGCTCCAGGCGCCGCTGTTGCCGGTCGCCCTGGGCTCGATCGAGTCGAGAGTCGAAAGCATGTCGCCCACGGCGCGGCGGAACGGCCCGGAAAGGGCCGCCGAAGCGTCGGCGATGAGCCGCGCCTTCACGTCGGCGGGAGCGGCGAGCGCTTCCACCTTCTTCCTGAAATCGGCGAGCAGAGGCGAATCCGCCCCCGCTTCGAACGGCGCTCCCGAAATCGCCCGATTCGCATCCGCCCTGACCGGAGCGAAATTGAACTTCGGAGGGACGATCCCCTTCTCCGCCTGGGCCCGCACGTCAGCATTGATCTCCCGCATCGCCCGCTCGGTGTCGCGAAGGCGCGCCACATAGGCTTCGGCGTCGGCGACGCTGTCGACCCGGTGCTGGTTGATCAGGAAGACCGGAAAGGACCCCGCCGGGCTTCCGTTGGTCGACATCGGGAAGCCATAGTCGCGCCAGCGATACTGCTCGCGCCCGCGCACCACATTATATTCGAACAATCGATAGTTGAGCTGGCCCGCGGGGCTAAGCCTCGCCGGGTCGAACTCCGCCTTCATCCGCTCGAGCCGAGCCTCGGACAGCGCCCGCTGCCGCTCGGCCTGGGCGTCGGTATAATCGTCCAGCCGGCCGTAACCGGTCTTCGAGCCGAGCGCAGTCAGGGTCTCCGGGGACGAAGCGATTGCCTCGTCGAAGGCCGAGTCGAGGAAGGCTAGCAGCCGGGCGTCCTCCTGCTGTGCCGTCGCCGGCGGCGGGAGCCCCGGATTTTCCATCACGGGAGTGGCCGGAGGCCCGGCGGGGCGGGTGGCGCAGGCTCCGGCAAGGAGGAGGGCGAGGAGCGGAAGGGCGTGTTTCATGGCAGCGCTCTAGCGGTTCGCTGCCGCTTTGTCCTCCCCATGCGCAGCCTGCGGAGGCGATTACGTCGCGTCGTGGAAGATGAGTCCGAGAGTGAAGCGTTCGCCCGATCGGATCGTGCTGACGCCGTGCTTCATCCGGGCCCGATAATAGCCACGGCACCCCCGAACCGGCCTTTCGCTGACCGGGAAAACCACCGCATCGCCCTGTTCGAGAGGGACCACCGTCCTCGCGACTGGCGGCGCGCCGATGTCCGTCCCCGGACAGGCGCGTCCGCAACCGGACAGACGGTCGGTGTGGTCCGGCCGAAAGCGGCGGGTTCCAGCGCTTTCGGCGATGGCGCGCTCCTTGCATCGCCTGGCCGAACCTCACAGCGGAGCTTCCTGCATGCGACAAGTCCTTTCCGCCTTCCTCGCCTGCGCCTTGGCCCTGCCGGCGGCCATCCCGGCAGCCTGCGCGGCGCCCGGCTCCGCGGCCGAAGCCGAATCCGACAAGCTCGGGGTAAGCTGGTCTATCGAATCCGATTCGAGCCAGCGTGCCAAGAACATGGTCCAGTTCGCTCTCACCCGGCGCACGGCGAACAACCACTGGATGCACAGCCACACCCGCCCGCTGGCGAGCCTGGGCGGCCTCACGGCCGCCCAGCTCGGATCGGATGGCGTCAGTCCGGTCACCTTCCGGTTCGACCGCGACTCCGGAACGATCCTGTGCGCCGGCACGGTGAGCCGGTGGCGCGGCAAGGGAGAGTGCAGCTTCGATCCCAATACCGCCTTCGCCGCCAAGCTTGCCGAGCGAGGCCACGGCCGCGCCGACGACGGCCAGCTCTTCTCGCTCGCCCTTTACGACCTAGGCTTTGCCTTTCTCGATGAGCTGAAGCGCCAAGGTTATGCGCTAGCGAGCGTCGCCGACCTGGTCCGCGCCGCCAACCATGGCGTCGATCTCGCCTATCTGAGGGGCATGGGCGCCAACGGCTATCGCGTCGGCACCCTCGCCGCGCTCAGCAACATGCGCGACCATGGAGTGACTCCGGACTACGTATCCCAGCTCGCCCGGCTGGGTCTTGGCGATCTCTCCGCGGACGAGGTGGTGCGGCTTCGGGACCACGGAGTCACTCCGGACTTCGTCGCCTCCTTCCGCGCCGCAGGCTACGACCTCCCGCCCGATCAGCTCATCCGTCTGCGCGATCACGGAGTCACTCCCGATTACGTCCGGCAACTGGCAAGCTACGGGATCCGGGGCGCGCCCGCGGACCAGCTCGTCGAGCTTCGCGACCATGGCGTCTCCCCGGAATTCGTCGGGGAGTCGGCGCGGCAGGGTTACCGTTTCCCGACGGGCGCGCTGATCCGGCTTCGCGACCATGGAGTGACCTCCGACTATCTGCGCGAGCTCAAGGCGCTCGGCTATGCCGGCCTCTCCGCGGAGGAGATCGTCCGGCTTCGGAGCCACGGAGTCAGCGCGGACTTCATCCGGCGGGTAAACGCCTCCGGGGGAAGCCGCCGCAGCGCTTCCGAGCTCGTCTCGCTGCGCGCCGGAGGCTGGGCGGAAAGATAGTCGGACCGGACGGGTCGCTTGCCAAGCCGGACATGCGCCCGGATAGTGACCGGCGATGGAAGTTCTGCTCGCCCTCCTGATCGCACTCGTCACGGCCGCCATTCCCGCGGGCCCGGGGGCCCACAGCGAGGAGGGGGTGCCGATCGCTCCCGCCGGCCGGAGCGATCCGGCGCCGGGCCTGCCGCGAATTCTTGGCGAC